>JBDLIF010000129.1:0-7117 GCA_039714955.1 Pseudomonadota bacterium
CGTACTCGCTTATCGAGGCGCTCCATTATGCTACCGCTCAAAACCGAAAACAGCAGGATATTAACGACAAAAAGTCCGGTGTAGAGGGCGCCGAAATAGTGCACCATGAAGGGCAGCATGGGGATCTTTACTGCCCGGCTATAGAGAAAGGCGGCAAGTAGGGAGGTCCGCATACCCTGGGCCTTGAGATCTTTGAGGAGAGGATACCAGAGGTACATGGAGCCCATGGAGATGACCCCGCCGAGAATGGCGAATACCCATCCTCGAGGGCCTGACAGTTCACCGAGCCAGTGTTTGATCTGCTGGGGTTTCGCAAACAGGTTGAACAGGCAGAGCAGCAGAAACATCAGCCCGAATGCCGGTAGCAGCCGGATCAAGACCTGTACAAAATAGTCCAGACTCTGCTCGCTCAACCTGGGGTCGATGAGTCGCACCGCCAGATGCAAGGCTATGGCTGCCAGCAGAAACCACCAGCCAGCACGGCGTTTATGCTGTTTTTTCGGTCTAGGCATCACCTCTCCAGCTTCAACTGAGGGCATGCATGACACCGGTGATAATGAAGGCAATTAACAGGGCTGAGAGAAAGCTCAACAGATTTCTGTAAATTGCAAAACCCCGTCCGAGCGCCACTGCCTCCACTGGCAGATGGCTGATGCCCACCGTGACCCAGGCGACTACCAGGGCGGTCACCCCAACCAGGGCCACACCGCTGTTGCTCAGTTCACCACCCAACAGATAACTGACCACCGGCTGCCCCGCCGCGATGCTGCCTATGCCCGCACCTATCAGGGCGTCTGTCCCCGGGTGCAGTCCGAACAGGCCGGCTTCGAACAGCCGAGGGATAAAGGGAATCAGCAGGCTGGTCAGCAGCAGTGTGCCGAGCATGACCGGCAACATGGAAAAGAATCCACTACCCGTTTGACTGACTGCTCGTTGCAGGCGTTGTGGCCAGTTAGGGGGGGCTGTTATCTTATTCAATTTGTCACCTCCCCGGCGGCATTCTCCACCCAGGCTACATGCTGATGAAGGATCGTTCTGAGCCAATGATGGGGTGTCCGTTTCAGGACATTACAGCAAAACTGACTGCCGTTGAAGGTGAATCTGCCAGACGAATACATGGCCCTTTTTATCAGATCTCAGGCTGCATGATTGACTTCTTGCCCTAATTGCGCGGGGGATACATTCGATAAAAAAAGCTCATCGACCCTATCGAAATCGATCCGTTTACCCCTCTGGTCGATGAGGGGTTGCTCATAATCGTTCCAGCCACGCAGGCCGGTGCGCAGTGAAACTACATTGGTATACCCCATGAGACTGAGCGTATGGCTTGCAAGGATGCTCCGATTGCCGGACCGGCAGATCACCACGATGGGTCGATTTCTCGCCTCGACCAGCTCAGGTACGGTCTCTTCATAACCATAGTCCACTGAGCTCTCGAGGATGCCTCGTGGCACATTCAGAGAACCTTGGATATGCGCCTCTGCAAATTCATGGGGGCAACGGATATCAAGTAACACTGGAGTTTCGCCTGCGCTTAACTCTTCTTCAAGATCCCAGGGGAAGATCTCTTTGACCTGATCCACCAGTTGGGCCACCATGGTTTTGTAGGTCTCTCTTGCCATCGCTTAAGTCCCAGTCTTGCTTATATTGAAGGCCCCGGCACTATCCGGGGACTTAACTAGGTGAAGTTCAATCAGATCGCTTTCTTACAGAAGTGCCAGTCAGTGCATTCATCCAAAATAAGTCTGAGTAAAATAGTAGGAAATAAGGCCGGTAAACTCATTGAGAAACCGCAATCGTTGACTCGATAGAATCAAAGAGATAGTTGGTTCAAGGATGAAAGTCGTTTGCGAGGGCGGCAAATGAGCCGTTCCTCGCTGAATGCCTGTGTCGTGGGGAAATACAAATAAAGAGCCGGTGCCCGTGCAAACGGCCCTTTATTCGTGCCAGAAGAAATTTGCTATTTCAGAAGGCGCTCCGCACGCGATAGTTGGAGAGAGGATTAAGGATTGTGAAGGGATCACCCTCCTCGAGACCCAACTCTTCATATCCGTAGAAGATGCGAGTGCCGAACGGCACGTAGGCATCGCAGAAGTCCGGCACAACCCGGATGAGCAGCAGTTGCGAGGTAATCTGGCTTTCCGGACTGAGCCGCTGCATGACAAAGTGGGACTTTTCCGTGCAACCGGTGCTGGGGACCCGAAACTCAAGGCCATCACCACTGTAAGTCAGGCCGAGGAGCGGCTCGGCGAGACCATCGATTTCAAGAGAGTCCCAATCCTTGTGATGCTTGGAATTCCCGGCGATTGAGAGTCCGACCGACAATGCGAGAATAAGCGCGGTAACTGACAGGTAGGTTAATGATTTCATTTTTTCGTCCTCCTTCTGGAACTGGTGTGCCTCCTACTTCAATATTAGCAATAAGAGATTAAGTCAGAGCGGATATTGCATGCCAAATGGAAAAACTTGAAATAAGAATGAATCTCAGTAATATTTAGCTATATGCTCAGACCTTCTGAAAAACTGTCGGCTATTCTGCTCACGCTGTTGTTGGTCTTATCTCCACTACAGGGTGTCATGGCTGGTTTTGTCTCTTCCTTCGAGCTGGAGGGGGAGGTGCATCAGATGTCAGGTAGTCATGATGGCAATATGGTGAAGGTTTCTGATCATGCTGCGGCCCATGATTGTGAGCAGTGTAACGCTGACGATGGATGCAACGGACATACTTGTTCATTTGGTCATTGTGCATCTTGTGTACTGGCGCTGCTTTCGGCGTTTTCACATCCCACGAAGCTTACTGCTACGCACTTATTACTTCGAACTGGCGATGGCTTTGTAAGCCAACTCTCCTCATCTCTCTTCCGCCCACCCAGGGCCTGACTTCCCTGCGACTGATCTCTGGTTTTTCGGAGATCACTCAATGCAACTATTTGTTGACTATCCGTCAGTAGCACCATGTCTGCTGCTGACTTGCAGAGGAAGAATAGATCCATGAGTCGTATTAACGATCCAATCAAGGGAGGCGGTTGCCTGACGCGCCGCCGGTTTGTCCAGGGCCTGGCGATGGGTGGCGCCTTCGCCAGTCTGGGCCTGGGCTCCAGTGCCTTGGCCGCCATAACAAAACAACAGGGGCCACAGACCCTGCGCGGCACCGATTTCAAGCTGACCATCGGGGAGCAGGCGGTGAATTTCACCGGCGCGCCCCGTATCGGCACCACCATCAACGGCTCGCTGCCGGCGCCGATGCTGCGCTGGCGGGAGGGCGATAGCGTGACGCTGCGGGTGACCAACCTGTTGCGAGAGACCAGCTCCATCCACTGGCACGGCATCATCCTGCCGAGCGCCATGGATGGTGTGCCCGGTATCGCTAACGGCTTCAACGGGATCAGGCCCGGGGAGACCTTCACCTATCATTTTCCCCTGACCCAGAGCGGCACCTACTGGTACCACAGCCACTCCGGCTTTCAGGAGCAGACCGGCCTGTATGGCGCCATCGTCATCGATCCCAGGGAAGCTGACCCCATCACCTATGACCGGGACTATGTGGTGATGCTCTCCGACTGGACCGATGAGGACCCCACGGACGTCTATCGCAAGCTGAAGAAGCTCAGCCACTACTACAACTTCAACGAACGCACCCATGCCGACCTGATGGATGACCTCAAGCAGAAGGGGCTGGCCGCCACCTGGAACGAGCGCAAGATGTGGAACCAGATGCGCATGAGTCAGCGCGACCTGTCGGATGTGACCGGTTACACCTACACCTACCTGATGAATGGTCAGACTCCGGCCGATGGTTGGATGGGGTTGTTCAAAAAAGGCGAGAAGGTTCGGCTGCGTTTCATCAATGGCTCTGCCATGAGCTTCTTCGATGTGCGTATTCCCGGCCTGAAGATGACGGTGGTGGCGACGGATGGTCAGAACGTCGAGCCGGTGTCGGTGGATGAGTTCCGCATTGGCGTGGCGGAGACCTATGACGTCATCGTGGAGCCCAAGGACGACAGGGCCTACACCCTGTTTGCCCAGGATATCGCCCGTTCCGGTTACGCCAGGGGAACCCTGACACCGGACCCCTCGCTGACCGCATCGATTCCCGACATGGATGCGGTGCCGAATCTGGGACACGGGGATATGGGCATGAACATGATGGATCACGCCGGGCATGACATGGCCGGAATGGACCACAGCCAGCACCAGATGCCCGAGATGGATCACTCCCAACACCAGATGCCTGGGATGGATCACTCCCAGCACCGGATGCCCGAGATGGATCACAGCCAACATCAGATGGCCGGCATGGATCACTCCCAGCACCAGATGCCTGGCATGGACCCTACCCAGCACCAGATGGCGGGCGGGAAGTCCATGGCAAGGAGCCCACTCAAACCCAACCCATCAGACTTCACCGCTGGTCCAGTCCAGCACGCCGCAACCGAGTACGGCCCCCACGTCGACATGCGGTCTGATGCGCCAGACTACCGGCTGGATGATCCCGGTGTCGGCCTGCGCAACAACGGCCGGCGTGTGCTGACCTACGCAGATCTGAAGAACCTGCGCGCGACTCACGATCACCGCGAGCCCGACCGGGAGATCGAACTCCATCTGACCGGCAACATGGGGCGTTATATGTGGTCGATCAACGGTGTCAAACACAGCGATGCCGAACCCCTGCGCTGGAAGCTGGGGGAGCGCCTGCGCATCACCTTCGTCAACGACACCATGATGAACCACCCGATGCATCTGCACGGCATGTGGAGTGACCTGGAGACCGGCGACAACAACTTTCTGCCGCGCAAGCATACCGTGGTCGTGCAGCCGGGCTCCCGCATCAGCTACCGGGTCAGCGTGGATGCCGAAGGTGGCTGGGCCTACCACTGCCATCTGCTCTATCACATGCTGGGCATGTTCCGCACCGTTATCGTCAGCTGAGGAGGGGAAAACAATGAAAACAAGACTCAGCGTGATGATGGCGATGCTGCTTTCTCCGGCTGTACAGGCCGCCGGCATGGGTGCGGACGACCCGTTGGTTTACCAGGTGATGATCGACAAACTGGAGGTCAGGAATACGGACGGACCCAATCCACTGGTGCTGGATGCGGACGCCTGGGTGGGCTACGACCTCGACAAATTCTGGTTCAAGACCGAAGTCGAGCGGGTGGATGGCGAAACGGAAGAGGCGGAGGTGCAGTTCCTCTACAGCCGTGCTATCGCACCCTTCTGGGATCTCCAGGTGGGTTGGCGCAGGGACATTAGACCGGAACCCGAGCGGGATTTTCTGGCCCTCGGCTTCAAGGGCCTGGCGCCTTATCTGTTCGAGGTGGATGCCGGAATATTCATCGGTGAATCGGGCCGGATCGGTGCCCGGCTGGATGCCGAGTATGAGTATATGTTGACGCAGCGGCTGATCCTGTCACCGGAGATCGAGGTGGATTTCTACAGTAAGGACGACGAGGCAGTCGGTATCGGTTCCGGTCTCTCCGACATGGAGTTGGGACTGCGCTTGCGCTATGAGATAAGGCGGGAGTTCGCGCCTTACATCGGTGTCAACTGGACAAAGCAGTTTGGCCAGACCGCCGACTTTGCCAGAGACGAGGGGGAGGATACCAGCGATGTCCAGTTCGTCGCCGGCATCCGGGCCTGGTTCTGATATCTCAACAAGGTTTAACTTCACCGGTATCCAGGGAAGGGCCGGTTTGATGGAACAAGGGGATTCTAAGAGATGAAAAAACGGTTCTTGATTATGTTGTCAGTTCCAATAGCCATAGTTGGGCTGGTGGGCTGCGAAAACCCCAGCGATACGGGTACCACCAATGTTGGTAAATCTGATAAAAAATTCTCTGCACTGCCTCAGCGGCCATTGCCGCTGAGGCGCTGGTACAGTGAGACTCAAGTGGCAAGGGGCGATAACTTGTTTCAGGTGAATTGCTCAGAATGTCACAAGCCTGACGCTTCAGGTACACCCAATTGGAAAGAACGGGATGCAGACGGGAAGTTACCGCCTCCGCCTCTCAATGGCACCGCTCATGCCTGGCACCACCCACTTTCCGTGTTGCGCCGGACGGTCAGGCTGGGTGGTGTGCCATTGGGCGGCAGCATGCCCGGATTCGCCGACAAACTGAACAGTGAAGAGATCGACGCGATACTGGCCTGGGTCCAGTCCCACTGGTCCGATGAGATCTACCGCGTGTGGCATGAGCGGAATACTCAGGCCAGCAGACCCATACAACCCATCAGCAGAGACTGATGCCTGTTACTAAACCCAAAGGAGATAAACCATGAGAAACATAAGCATTGAGACGTCGAAGCCATCACCCGCATACAGAAAACTGGTTGCCTGGCTGACAGGCGTCACCCTGATGATGAGCAGTATGCTGCTCATCGCACAACCCGCCGAGGCGGCCGATGTGGTGATCTATAAAAGCCCGACCTGCGGCTGTTGCAAGAATTGGGTCAGTCATCTGCAGGAGAATGGTTTTACGGTGGAGGTACATGAGCGGCGCAATATGAGTCCGATCAAAACAGAGCTGGGTGTGCCACGTCAGCTGCAATCCTGTCATACCGCCAAAGTGGGGGGGTATGTGGTGGAGGGTCATGTCCCGGCCGATGTGATTACCCGGCTGTTAAAGGAGAAACCACCGGTCAAGGGTCTTGCCGTGCCCGGGATGCCGATGGGTTCACCCGGCATGGAAGGACCGAGAAAAGATCCTTATGACATTCTCACCTTCCAGGAGAGCGGCAAAACCAGCGTCTATGCCAGCCGAAATCAGTAGGCGATAAAATGATCGAAAAGAGCCTGATTCTGCTCGTCACCCTGACACTGCTGCTAGTGACAGGCATAACGGGGGCGCATACCCCACCGCAGCATGCCAGGGTCTACTTCATCGGCCTGGAGGATGGTGCCGTAGTGAAAAGTCCGTTCAAGGTGAAATTCGGCATCAAGGGCTTTGGCATCACGCCTGCCGGTACCACCGGCAAGCGCCGGCATACCGCAGGCCATCATCACCTGCTGGTGGACATGGAACAGTTGCCGGATATGGATGAAGCGATTCCCAGGGATGCACACCACATCCATTTCGATCAGGGGAAGTGCGAGACGCTGCTGGAGCTGCCAGCGGGT
>JBDLIF010000130.1:0-7097 GCA_039714955.1 Pseudomonadota bacterium
AACGCCGGCATGTGGAGGAGGCCTGGCCCGGCGATATTATCGGTCTGCATAACCACGGCACTATCCAGATCGGTGATACCTTCAGCGAAGGGGAGGAGGTGAAGTACGAAGGCATCCCCTATTTTGCCCCGGAACTCTTCCGCCGCGTGGTGCTCAAGGACCCGCTGAAACAGAAGGCGCTGCTCAAGGGTGTATTGCAGCTCTGCGAGGAGGGCGCGACCCAGGTCTTCCGGCCTGTGAAAAACAACGACCTGATTCTCGGCGCGGTGGGTGTGCTGCAGTTCGACGTAGCGGTGCAGCGTCTGAAGAATGAGTACAAGGTGGAGGCGATCGTGGAGAGTATCAGTGTGACCACCACCCGCTGGATCCAGTGCGACGATGAAAAGATGTTGGAGCGTTTTAAAACCAAGGCCCATGACAATCTGGCCCTGGACGGTGATGACCAACTGGTCTATCTAGCCCCGACCCGGGTAAACCTGGACCTTGCGATGGAGCGCTGGCCCGATGTCCGGTTTCTTGCCACCCGGGAGTTGTAGGTTCAACTGAATGGCTGATTATCCATGGTTCCTGATGGTTTTTTGAGCAGGTTCCGCCGGGTTAGAGTAGTCATGTTACTCAACAGTTCATAGGATAGCCGACATGCTCCTCCGCGGGTGTCGGTAGCAGGGATGCTAGCGTCAAGCCTACAGGGAAGTATTCACGGCGTCCCACGGAGGAGCATGTCGGCTATCCATTGCTAGCATGAGTAATTGGTTCGGACAGAGCAATATTTAGAGGTGTCATTGATGGAAAACGCAAAGGTAGAAGAGCTGATCCGGGCCGGCATGCCCGGTGCCGATGTGACGGTGACCGGTGACGGGCGCCACTTCGAGGCCATCGTGGTGAGCGCGGATTTCGCGGGCAAGTCGCTGATCCAGAAACATCGCATGGTGATGGCGACCGTCAAGGAACAGATTGCCAGTGACGAACTGCACGCCCTCTCCATCAAGGCCTTGACCCCTGAAGAGATGACCTCAAACAAATAAAGCGGGAAATTTCATTGGAAAATCCTGCCCGCTCCGACATACTTGGATTGAGTAGGCGGAGATCGCCGGTTTCATAACAAGAAGGAGGTTTTAGATGTTCCTGATGCAGAAAGACACGGAAAAGCTGGTAGAGGTGTTGAGTTTGATCGATCTGTTCAATCCTAATCACGCAATGATCGTCGGACGCTTCCACGCCGGTGAAGAACTGCAGGATCCTGAAAAGTTCTCAAAAGCTGACATACAGTTTCCCTCGGGTGAGGCCCTGCCCCGATGCTGGCTAGATCCGCACTACCGCGAAGGCTGAAAGAGGTCACTAGGTAACTCCTAGGACCCGAGTACTCATTCAGAATTGCATCACAGGGATGTGAACGGATCTCAATTCAGTCAAACCCTGTCCGGCAGGGCGCTGTACCTGTTGGCGGTGCTGCTCGTCACGATTTCTCCGCTGCGGACGGCAATATCCGATCAGCCAGACGTGACGCTGGCCGAAATCTACCGGGAGGGAGTGGATGTCAGCCGCTATTGGGTCAGTGAAAAGCTGGATGGGGTCAGGGCCTATTGGGACGGCACCCACTTGCGTTCCAGACAAGGGAATATCTATGTCGCACCGGCCTGGTTTACCGCGGGCTTTCCAAATACCCCCATGGACGGTGAGTTGTGGATGGGACGAAATAGCTTTCAGCAACTGGTGAGCATCGTCAGACGCCGGCAACCGAGTGACGAGAGCTGGCGCAATATACGCTACATGGTATTTGATCTGCCCTCAGCGGACCAGGTGTTCAGCGATCGGCTCAGGCAACTGGCGCAACTGATAGAGGGACTGGATACCCAGGTTATTCGGCTGGTGGATCAGTATCGCCTGCCCGATCACGCCAGTCTGATGCGGAAACTGGCGGAGGTCACCGCGGCCGGGGGCGAAGGGCTGATGCTGCATTTGGGCTCCTCCTCTTATCGGGCTGGCCGCACCCGCGACCTGCTGAAAGTGAAACCCTATCTCGATGCGGAGGCACGAGTCATCGAACATCTGCCGGGTAAGGGTAAATACAGGGGTATGCTCGGCTCGTTACTGGTCGAGTCTCCTCAAGGCAGACGTTTCCGTGTCGGTACGGGGTTCAGTGATGCTGAGCGTGAGCGTCCCCCGCCTATCGGTTCGATCATTACCTATAAGTATCACGGCTATACAGATGCGGGCCTCCCGCGGTTCCCGAGCTATCTGCGCGTTCGGGAAGAGTAGATTGTGTTTGCTACCCTATTATTTTTACAGGGACGAAAACTCCGTTATTTGGTATATTTCACTGCATTTGAAGTAGGACAAACTGCTGTTGAACGCTACTACTTTATCAACCAGACTAAGGAATCCGCCGTGGTTCCCATTTCTAAAATCGGCAGGATAACCCGTTCATCAGAGGAAGATAACTAATCTCAAGGGATTGACTGGGATTTGGAAGTCGTTATTTTATGAATAGCTACTTTTCGTTTTTTAGTATGGTCTAACCATTCGCCAAGATAGATCCGGGAAAGATACTGATGGAATCAAGAAAAAGTCATCCAAAAGCCCTCATTACTGTTGTTTGCTTGCTATTAATAATGGTTTCAATGGCGCAGGCTGATTGGAAAAACCTGCTTGATCAGTTTTTGAAAGGAGAGACGGCTGAATCCGTTACTGAAGCCGCACTGAGCAATAGTGAAATCATTTCCGGTTTGAAAGAGGCGCTTGCAAAAGGTGTAGAGACCTCGATCAACACCCTTGGGCGTACGGATGGTTTTCTGGCCGATGAACTCGTGCGTATTGCAATGCCAGATTCATTGAAGAGTGTGGAAAAGATTGCGCGCCAAACGGGTCAAGGAGAGTATGTGGATGAATTCGTCACAACACTTAATCGAGCGGCTGAACAGGCGGTTCCTGAAGCGGCGGTTATCCTGGGAAACGGGATTCGCGATATGAGTGTCGGGGATGCCAAGGCCATTTTAAATGGTCCGGATAATGCTGCCACCGAGTACTTCAGAAAAGGCAGTGAGGCCAAGTTGGCGGAGCAGTTTCTACCCATCGTGCAACAGGCAACAGGCAAGGCGGGGGTCACCTCGGCGTACAAATCTCTGATGGGTCAGGCTGGTGGCCTGCTCGGTGGTTTTCTGAATACTGAAGCCATGGACCTGGACAAATATGTAACAGACAAGGCTATGGATGGTCTATTCAAGTACATCGCAATTCAGGAACAGCAGATACGCGAAAATCCCACCGCGCGTACCACTGATTTGCTGAAGAAAGTGTTTTCTTCGAACTCAAAATAGGAAAATCAGGTAGGGTAGGCACCGCCCACCAAATACCTCTCGGTCTACCCTATGACGGTGGGCGATGCCCACTCCGCATTGAAGGATTTTTACATCCATTGAGTTTTGTAAGACTCAAATCTGTCCATTTGTTATATTATCGCGTTTTTTCAGCAGTCCTAAGAGGGTTCCATGTTCAATAAAGATATGCAGATCCAGGGGTATGACGATGAGCTATGGGCAGCGATCGAGGCCGAGGAGCGTCGCCAGGAAGAACACATTGAGCTGATCGCTTCTGAGAACTACACCAGTCCGCGGGTGATGCAGGCGCAGGGCAGTGTGCTGACCAACAAGTACGCGGAGGGCTACCCTCACAAGCGCTACTATGGTGGCTGTGAAAATGTTGACGTGGCGGAACAGCTGGCCATCGATCGGGCGAAGGCGCTGTTTGATGCTGACTACGCCAATGTGCAGCCCCACTCCGGTTCCCAGGCCAATGCGGCGGTCTACATGGCCCTCTGCCAGCCGGGGGATACCGTGCTGGGCATGAGCCTGGCCCACGGTGGCCATCTGACCCACGGCGCCAAGCCCAATTTTTCCGGCAAGCTCTACCATGCCGTACAGTACGGCCTCAATCCGGATAGCGGCGAGATCGACTACGACGAGGTCGAGCGCCTCGCCCGGGAGCACAAGCCGAAGATGATCGTGGCGGGATTTTCCGCCTACTCTCGGGTAGTGGACTGGCAAAGGTTTCGTGAAATCGCCGACCAGGTCGGTGCCTATCTGTTCGTCGACATGGCCCATGTGGCCGGTCTGATCGCCGTCGGGCTCTATCCCAGTCCGGTGCAGATCGCGGATGTCACCACCACCACCACCCACAAGACCTTGCGGGGTCCCCGGGGCGGCCTGATCCTGGCCAAGTCCAATCCGGAGCTCGAAAAGAAGTTCAACTCCCTGGTCTTTCCCGGCACCCAGGGCGGTCCCCTGATGCATGTGATCGCGGCCAAGGCGGTGGCCTTCAAGGAGGCGATGGAGCCCGATTACAAGGCCTATCAGCAGCGCGTCATCGACAATGCCCGGGCCATGGCCAAGGTCTTCATGGAGCGGGGCTACGATGTGGTCTCCAAGGGTACGGATGATCACCTCTTCCTGGTCAGCTTCATCGAGGCCGGCCTCACCGGCAAGGATGTGGATGCCTGGCTGGGGGCGGCGAACATCACCGTCAACAAGAACGCGGTGCCGAACGATCCCCAGTCGCCCTTCGTGACCTCGGGCATCCGGGTGGGAACACCCGCCGTCACCACCCGCGGTTTCGGCGCCAGCGAGTGCATCGAACTGGCCGGCTGGATGTGCGATATCATCGACAGCCGTGGCGAACAGGCGGTCATCGACGGGGTGAAGTCCCGGGTGCTGGATGTCTGCGTGAAATACCCGGTATATGTGACCTGATGCTACCTTTGAGTAGCGTATGCGTTCGGCTACAGGCTGTCGGGACACACCGTAAATACATCCATGTAGGCTCCACGGCGGCATCCTGCCACCGAGGGTCCCGCCAGCCTCCAGCCGACCGCACTAATCATTAGAGGTGGTCTTGTTAATCTATCAACTGCATTATCGATAAGCCATGCGTTGCCCTTTCTGCGGAGCCCAGGATACCAAGGTGATCGACTCCCGCCTCGCGGGTGACGGTGATCAGATCCGCCGGCGGCGTGAGTGCGCTGTCTGCAAGGAGCGGTTCACCACCTATGAGACCGCCGAGCTCAACCTGCCCCGGGTGGTGAAGCAGGACGGTACCCGTGCCCCCTTCGATGGCCGCAAGCTGCGGGCCGGCATGGTGCGGGCCCTGGAGAAACGCCCGGTCAGTACCGAGCAGTTGGAGGCGGCCATCAACCGCATCACCCGCAAGCTGATGGCGGGCGGGGATCGGGAGGTCCCCTCGTTGCGGATCGGTGAGCTGGTGATGGAGGAGCTGAAGCTGCTGGACCAGGTAGCCTATGTGCGCTTCGCCTCGGTCTATCGCAAGTTCGAGGACGTCAATGCCTTCCGCGAGGAGATCGAACGGCTGGAGAGTCAGCCGGGCCCGGAGGCCCGCCGGCAACAGCTGGATCTGCCCATGGAAGAGAAGAAGAAGTGAGCAGCGAGCTCGATCATCGCTATATGGCCCGGGCCATCGGGCTGGCACAACAGGGACGCTTTACCACCCATCCCAACCCCCGGGTCGGCTGTGTGCTGGCCAGGGAAGGGAAAGTGGTCGGTGAAGGTTACCACCGACGTGCCGGTGAGCCCCATGCGGAGCGGCATGCCTTGGCCATGGCGGGAGGGACAGCCAGAGGCGCCACCGCCTATGTGACCCTGGAGCCCTGTTGTCATCATGGCCGGACCCCGCCCTGTACCGATGGCCTGATCGAAGCCGGGGTCAGTCGGGTGGTGGTGGCGATGCAGGACCCCAACCCTCTGGTGGCGGGACAGGGGCTTGCAGCACTGGCCGCGGCGGGCATCGAGGTAAGCTCGGGAGTCATGCAGGCCCAGGCCGAGGCCTTGAATCCGGGCTTCATCAAGCGCATGGGACAGGGACGGCCCTATGTGCGCTGCAAGCTGGCCATGAGCCTGGATGGCCGTACCGCGATGGCCAGCGGGGAGAGCAAATGGATCAGTTCCGGGGCCTCCCGCCAGGATGTGCATCGCCTGCGGGCCTGCAGTTCGGCCATCCTTACCGGTGTAGGCACAGTGCTCGCCGATGACCCCTCCCTGGATGTGCGGCTTACTCCGGCCGAACTCGGATTGGAGGCCGGCTTGACGGTACCTCAACCTGTCAGGGTGGTGCTGGACCCGGAACTCGCCACGCCGGCTTCGGCCAGGATGCTGTCACTGCCCGGACCCACCCTTATCCTCTGCAAGGAGGACGAGCCGGCAAAGGCAGTCGAGCTGGAGACGGCTGGCGCCCAGATCATGTCGGTGGCTGCCAGCGGGGCATACCTGGATCTGCCTGAGACGCTGCGGTTGCTGGCGGACCAGGAGATCAATGAGGTCCTGCTGGAGTGTGGCGCGACCCTGGCGGGGGCGATGCTGCAGGCGGGGCTGATCGATGAGCTGATCGTCTATCTAGCGCCCCACCTCATGGGGGATGCGGCCCGTGGTCTGTTTCATCTGCCGGGGTTGGATAAAATGGCCGATCGCTTCACCCTGGAGTTTACCGATCTGCGGCGGGTGGGGCCAGACATCCGGATTACCGCCAAGCCCACCGCTTCCCAGTGAGGATTCTAGGATCATGTTTACCGGTATCATCCAGGCGCTAGGCTCGATCGACAGCATAGAATCACGGGGGGGTGATGTCCGGCTCTCTATCCGTACCGGCAGGCTCGATCTCGCGGATGTGGCCCTGGGTGACAGCATTGCCAGCAACGGTGTCTGTCTAACGGTGATCGGATTAACTGGAGACGGTTTCAAGGCCGATGTATCGAGGGAAACCCTCGGCCTGACCAGCTTGCACCGCTTGCAGCCGGGCAGTCCGGTCAATCTGGAGAAGGCGCTCACCCTGAGCAGCCGTTTGGGTGGCCATCTGGTGAGCGGTCACGTGGATGGTGTGGGGCGAGTGGTAGCGCGTCGCGCTGATGCCCGCTCCATCCGCTTCATCATCGAGGCCCCTGAACATTTAGCAAAATATATCTCGCACAAGGGATCGATCTGTGTGGATGGCACCAGTCTTACGGTCAATGGGGTGAACGGCAACCGCTTCGATCTGAATATCGTCCCCCATACCCTGCGGGAGACCATCATGGAGGACTACCGGCAGGGAGATGA
>JBDLIF010000131.1:0-7065 GCA_039714955.1 Pseudomonadota bacterium
ACGGTCCTACAACCACACCCCAGATACACCTTCGCAATCATGTGATTAGCACCACGCACGGCTGCGAAAAGTGGCTGAGTTTCAGGGGTAATCAGGAATAAGTTAGCGCCCAGAAACAACCCCAGGGAAGGGTGTTTCTGGACTGAAACGCATTATTTCCGAGCAACGGTATATTTTGTCAGCAAGCGACAATCACTATCGGGCAAAAGGTTGACTATGTCCGATGCGGCATTGGCGGATTCGACACAGAGCAGGCGAAGCGTGTATTTATGACTAAATTGTCTCTTTCTCATTCACCTGCTGCCATGGCCAGTGACCCTCGACTTCGAGGTGAAGGGTGAAACTCAGAAAGGTTCGAATGAGAATGATAAGCCCCAGGACCGCAACGTTTGGAAGCGTGTTGTCCACCACCACGGTACGAATGATGTCCCCGGCAATCAGGAACTCCAGCCCCAGGATAATCGACCGTCCCAACTGACGCCGATAGATACGGTAGGCATGGCCTTCAGATTCCTTGCGAAAGTGAGACATAAAACGCCCGGAAGCGATCGCGATGCCCACCACGATGACGAGCACGCCGAGGGCCTCGATCCCATAGCCGGCTATGGAGATGATCTCCTTGAAATCCATGCACTCAGGTGACCTTCAGTTGCAGCATCTCCTCCCCTTCTTCGTCTGACAGATGTACCGCACAGGCGATGCAGGGGTCGAAGCTGTGAATGGTGCGCAGGATCTCCACCGGCTGCTTGGCATCGGCCAGTTGATGGTTGTCCTGCAGGGCAGCTTCATAGGCGCCGGGCTGGCCTTGCGGATCCCGCGGACCGGCATTCCAGGTACTCGGAACCACGGCCTGGTAGTTGGCGATCTTGCCCTCTTCAATCACGATCCAGTGACCCAGCGCGCCACGTGGCGCCTCCATGAAGCCAACGCCCTGGCATTGTTTCGGCCAGGTCGAGGGTTCCCACAGGGCCTCGTTGAAGGTTCGGGTGTCACCCGACTTGATGTTGGCCAACAGCTGGTCATACCAGCCCTGCATGGCATCGGCGATGATCTTGGTCTCCAGCGTCCTGGCGGCGGTGCGACCCAGGGTGGAAAAGAGCGCCCGGACCGGCAGGTCCAGGGTGCTGAGCGTCATATGCACCAGTTCCTTGGTCTGCTCATGGCCCTTGGCATAGAGAGTCAGGACCCGTGCCAGTGGTCCCACCTCCATGGGCCTGCCCTTCCAGCGGGGCGTTTTCAGCCAGGAGTAGGACTGCTCTACATCCAGGTGCTTATAGGGCGGTTTGGGTCCGGTGTAGTTGAGATTGGTCTCGCCAGCATAGGGATGCAGGGGGACATCCTTGCCCGTACTGTAGTCATACCAGGAGTGGGAGACATACTCCTGAATCTCATCCGGGTTGTGCAGATCCAGCGGATGCACGGTGGAGAGATCCCGGTCGAGAATCACCCCGGCGGGCAGGAAATAGCTGTCCGGGTCGTTCATGCTCTTGCCCGGCAGATCGCCATAACAGAGGAAGTTACCGACGCCCTCGCCTCTTTCACCCCAATCCTTGTAGAAGCCGGCGATGGCCAGGGTGTCGGGCACATAGACCTGATCGGTGAACTCCTGCATCCGCTTGATGACATTCTGCACCTGGGCCAGCTTCTTGGCGTTGATGGCCGAATCGGAGTTGAGGTCGATGGGTGATGCGGTGCCGCCCACCAGAAAGTTGGGGTGTGGGTTCTTGCCGCCGAAGATGGTGTGCAGCTGTACCACGTCCCGTTGCCAGGCGAGCGCCTCCAGATAGTGGGACACTGCCATCAGGTTGGCTTCCGGCGGTAGTTTATAGGCCGAGTGCCCCCAATAGGCCTTGGCGAAGATACCCAGCTGTCCCGCCTCCACAAAGCCCTTGAGCTTCTTCTGCATGTCGGAGAAATAACCAGGAGAGGCCTTCGGCCAGTTGCTCAGCGATTGGGCCAAGGCGGAGGTGGCAGCGGGATCGGCAGAGAGCGCGGAGACCACATCCACCCAATCGAGGGCATGCAGATGGTAGAAGTGCATGACATGGTCGTGGATGAACTGGGCACCGATCATCAGGTTGCGGATCAGCTCGGCGTTCTGGGGAATCGGATAGTTGAGCGCGTTCTCCACCGCCCGCACGGAGGCGATACCGTGCACCAGGGTGCAGACACCACAGATGCGTTGGGTGAAGGCCCAGGCATCCCGCGGGTCCCGGCCCTTCAGGATGACCTCGATGCCCCGCACCATGGTACCGGACGAGTAGGCGGAGGCGATCCGGTCGCCATCCATCTGGGCCTCGATGCGCAGATGTCCTTCGATTCGGGTAATCGGATCAACGACGATACGTTCGCTCATTTTCGCTCATCTCCCGCAGCAGAAGTCTGATACGTCTAATACTGCAATAAAAACCTGTTGTTTTACTTACTAAACAGCTCATAGGATAGCCGGTATGATTCTCCGTGGGTGTCGGTAGCAGGGATGCTACCGTCAAGCCTACAGGGAAGTATTCACGGCGTCCCACGGAGGAGCATGTCGGCTATTCAACGTTCGCATTGGCCTCTTCAACCAGGTGCTCCGCCAGCATCTCCGTCAGACCCACCACGGGGAGTTCCATCCGGTACTCCTCCAGGCCGTCTTCCAGCATGAGACGGCAGTTGGCACAGGCGGTCACCAGGGTATCCACCTTGAGTTCGTCCAGCTGGCTCTTCTTGCGCGCGAAGACCTTCAGCCGCAGTTCGTCGGCACGCTCATTGGCACTCACGCCGCCACCGCCGCCGCAGCACCAGTTCATCTCGCGATGGTCGCTCATTTCGACAAAGTTTTTGCTGACCTGCTTGAGCAGGTTGCGCGGTTCATCCAACACACCGCCCTTGCGCACAATCTGACAAGGATCGTGGAAGGTGAGCCTGGACTCTTCAAGACCCTCGGTCTTCAGGCGTCCGCTGGCGCGCAATTGATCAAGCAGTTCAAGGATATGCACCACCCGGAAAGGGAAAGGCCTGCCGATCAGGTTGGGGCCCTCCCAACGAATGGCCAGATAGGCATGCCCACATTCGGGGCTGATGACATGTTTGACCTTGAGTTTTTCCGCCGCCTTCACAACCCGGCCCACCAGCTCCTTGGCGATGTCACTGGAGCCGATTTGGATACCCGAGTTGGTTGCCTCGAAGGCCTCGGACGAAAGGGTCCAGGAGAGGTCTGCCTGTTTAAAGATCCGCGCCAGGGCCTGGATATATTCCGGAAAGTTCATGATCTCCATGGAGGAGAGCAGCGCCATGTAGTCAGCGCCCTCCACATCCACCGGGATCGTCAGTCCCGTATCCGCCTCGATATGTCCGATCTGGGCCGCCAGAGCGGGATATTTCACCCCCATGGGACTGCCGATCTCGATGGCGCGCCGGCTGGCCCCCTTCATGCCCTCCGGTGCATAACCGGCCGCCACGAAACCCTCTCTGGCCTTGCGGATCATGAAAGCGATATCGTTGCCCACCGGGCAGACCATGGAACAGCGGCCACACAGGCTGCAGGCATCGTAGACCAGCGGCTCCCACTCCTCGAGTAAGGCGTTGGTGAGCGGTTTTGCCAGGCCCAGTGCCGCCTTCAGCTTTCCCCACAGGGTAAACTCCTGCTCCCAGACCCGCCGCATGGGTTCCAGCTTGTTGATCGGCGTGTACTTGGGATCGCCCGTCTCGGTATAGAAGAGGCAGGCCTCGGCGCACAGGCCACAATTGACGCAGCTGGAGAAGAAGGCTGCGGTTGGGGCATCCATCTGTTCACGCAGGGCGTTAAGCCCCCTCTGCAGGGTTGCTCCACTCATGACTGCACTCCCCGGCGGCCAGCCATGGCGCCGTTATACCAGCGGGCAAGAAGAAATGTGATCGCATGCATCAGCTTGGTAAAGGGAAAGACCAGCATCAGCAGCTCGACACTGAGGATATGCAGACCCAGCACCAGTGCATAGGGATCGATCAGACGATGGTAGGCAAGATAGCCGGTCAGCAGCGGCAGGAATGTCACCAGCCATACCAGATAGTCTTCCGGCCCGCTCAAAAACCGCTTCACCGGATGGGTCAGACGATCGATCAGCATGGCCAGCAGCGTGACCAGGGTAATGACCGCCACCGCATCCACCAGATGATTGGAGAGTCCGGGCCACTTGATACCGAGGGTGGCATGCAGCAGCTCGATATGCGGGATAAAAAAGAACAGCACGATGAGAAAACCGATGTGCCAGATATAGCCCCCAATGACGGTAAAGGGTGAACGTTTGAGTGAACCCCTCTCAGGCAAGGTGCGGGTAAACACCGTTCTCATCCCAGAGCTGAACTCACTGCCCTTTGCCTCCGCCAGGTCCGGCCTGCGTCCCAGCAACAGGATCTCGAACAGGCGGATGAAGATACCGATGATAAATACTACCAGCGCCACATCGAAGGCCGGGCCTTTCACCCAGAGCAGAAAGTCGACTGCTGTGTTCATGAGTCTTTGTCCAGATCGTCTACCGTCACGGTCTCGTGCCGTTCAACAGCATCGGCCTGTTTGCGCCGATTGAGCAGTCCAACCGCGGCACCCACCGCCACACCGGCCGCCACCCCATAGCCCAGATTCTGCGCCACATCACTGTCGGGTATGGAGATGGCGTTGTAGAAACCACCGCCATCCCAGAAATCGGGCTCCGAACAGCCGAGACAGCCATGACCCGATTCGACCGGCCAGCTGGTGCCCTGATTCCATTTCACGGTGGCGCAGGCGTTGTAGGTCATCGGCCCTTTGCAACCCAGCCGGTAGAGGCACCAGCCCTTGCGCGCCCCTTCATCGTCGAAGGTCTCGGCGAACAGACCCTTGTCATAGAAGGGCCGCCGATAGCAGCGGTCATGGATACTCTTACCGTAGAAGACCATCGGCCGACCCAGATCATCCAGTTCCGGCAGACCGCCAAAGGTCAGGAAGTGGGCCAGCACCCCAGAGATGACCGTCGGGATTGGCGGGCAACCCGGCAGGTTCATGACCGGTTTGTCCTTGACGATCTGCGAAACTGAGACCGCCCCGGTAGGATTGGGATCGGCATGGGGCAGACCGCCGAAAGCGGCACAGGTGCCCACCGCTATCACCGCCGCCGCGCCCGCCACGGTCTCCTGCAGCATATCCAGATTGCTGATCCCGGCAATGGTCGAGTAACCCGGATCCCCCAGGGGTATGGAGCCATCGACCACCACCAGGTAGTTGCCATGATTCTCATGCATGGCCGCTTCGCGGGCCGCCTCCGCCCCTTCACCGGCGGCCGCCTGCAGGGTGTGGTGGTAGTCGAGGGAAATATGCTCGAAGATGAGGTTTTCCACCGTGGGTGCATGGCTGCGGGTGAGGGATTCGGTACAGCCGGTACACTCCTGAAACGAGAGCCAGATCACCGATGGCCGTCTGGCCTTTTCCAGTGCTTCGGCAATCGCGGGCACCATGCTGGGTGGCAGTGCCATCATGGAGGCGGTCGCGGCACAGAATTTCAAGAAACCCCGGCGGGAGACACCGTTTTGCCGCAGGCTTTCGCCCAATGTCTTGTGGTAGTTTGTAAAATCAGCCATTAGGTCCTCCAGCATCCGGCGAACCGGCAGCTGTTTTGAGTTGATCATCGAGCCGGGCAATGGACTCTGAAATATCCTCCGACTGAGCCTGCAGAATCTCCGGTACCCGGGTAACCTCTATCTGCAGGGCGATACGCTCACCGGCCTGGTTCTTGTGGTCGACGAGCCAGACACCGGCATACCGGCTCTCCCATATCTCACTCATACCCAGGGCATCGAGCTGTACATCGACTTCGCCCCGGCCCAGAATCTTGAGCAGTTGTTGCTCGTCACCAGGTCCAAAGGGGATGGAACGCAGATCGATGGTGGTGGTTTCGCCCTCACTTAGCAGCCGCTGCAGGGCGTGGAGAACCTCATGAAGAATTGGCGTCGCATTCCCATGATCGGGATCGGGTCCAAAGGGAGCTTCCGTCCGTACCTCAATGTCCTGCAGTTTTTGCATGGTGAACACCGCAGAGATGTTTATTTATTATAAGATTATCGCCAACAAGCAGATTGAGTACTGATCTGGGTCATGAAATATGTCTATATATGCTGATTTACTAATGAATCGGAATCCTACACAGGGGCTACAACCAGGCCCCACTCATCCAGTATAGTCAGGATTGCCTGAATCGAATGATCCATGGCGGGCAGCAGTTCGTCGCTGGGTGATTCGCCCCACTCCAGGCAAGCGGGTTCTATACCGACCAGATAACGCTGTTTCGGGAGGCTTTCGGAAAGCCTGGCGATATCCAGCAGGTCCGTCAGGCTGACCTCGTGAACGCTTTGCCGATTACCGCTCAGATAACGATCCATCTCATTGTTGTGGAAAACCTTCACGCTACCCGGCGGAGTGTCCATTCTGGCGGCATCCACCAGGATCAACCCCTCTGCTCTGGCGATGGGTTCAGCCAGAGTAAAACTGAGGGTGCCACCATCCAGATACTCGATTGCCGGATGGTTTTCGTAGCTGGCCTGCATGCGTTTCACCACATGCACACCAATCCCCTCGTCGCTCAGCAGGGTGTTGCCGATGCCCAGGATCAAGACCGATTCAATTGACAAATCTGCGCTCCTAGCGAGAATGGAAAGAAACTAACGGCGAATAGGTTACACCATGTGTCTTGGCATCCCCATGCAGATCAAGCAGATTGACGGCTTCAATGCACGTTGTGAGGCCAAAGGTGTCGAACGTGATGTGAGCCTTTTCATGTTGCAACATGAAGTACTCAAGCCGGATGACTTTGTGGTGGTGCATGTCGGTTATGCGATTCAGAAGGTGACACCTCAAGAAGCCAGGTCGGCCTGGGAGATCTACGACCAGATGTTGGCGCAGCTGGACAGCTCACCTGATGCATGAGTTATCGGTTTGTCAGGCCCTGCTGGCCCAAGTCACTGAGGTGGCTGACAGGGAACAGGCCAGCGAAGTCAGCCGTATCCTGCTACGCATCGGTCCCCTTTCGGGTGTGGTGCCTGAGTTGCTGGAGCAGGCCTTCACCATTGCGC
>JBDLIF010000132.1:0-7040 GCA_039714955.1 Pseudomonadota bacterium
GGTATCAAATATTGCCGCAGCCGGCGGATATGTACATCCACGGTACGCTCTTCAACATAGACATCGTCACCCCATACCTGATCAAGAATCTGGGAGCGTGTATAGGCACGGTCAGGGTGGGTCATGAAAAAGAACAACAAGCGGTACTCGGAGGGAGAGAGTTCCAGTTTGTTGCCATTGATCAACACCTGATGGCTGCTCGGTTCGATACGCAGTCCCTCCATCTCAACTGGAAAATCACCACTCCGCAGACCGGAGCGACGTAAGACCGCCCGTATGCGTGCAACCAACTCTCGAGGGGAAAAGGTTTGGTGATGTAGTCATCCGCGCCACTCTCCAGTCCATCAACCTTACGCGCTTCATCCGTGTGGGCGGTCAACATAATGATGGGCGTGTTGCGGGTCTCTGGCCTCTGTTTCAGTTCCCTGGTGAAATCAAGGCCTGAGCGGCCGGGCAGCATCCAGTCCATGAGTATCAGGTCGATCCGCTCGGCTGCCAGCAGGTGCCTGGCATCCTGTGCATGTATCGCTTCACTGATGGTGAAATCGTGCTGTTCGAGGACGAAGCGGATCATCTCCCTGATTTCCGCTTCATCCTCTACGATCAGTATCCGAGTCATTGGGGTTGAACTTGCCGCTACTCAAATGAGGAAAGTTTATGCCAACTCAGATCAGAATAGCAAAAGAGCTGACCGGTACTCCTTGAAAGAGTACTGGTTACGAACCCGGGAAGTTTGGAGCCGGTATGCAGGCCTAGCCGTAGCGGCCTTCGATGTAGTCCGCGGTCTCTTTCTTATCGGGTGTGACAAACAGGTCCTCCGTGAGCCGGTGCTCGACGACTTTGCCCATCAGCATGAAGATGCATTCCTCGCTGGCCCGTCTGGCCTGTGCCATGTTATGGGTGACGATCAGAATGGAATATTTGCCGCGCAGTTCCCAGATCAGTTCCTCCACCGCGGCCGTGCCCTTAGGGTCGAGGGCGGAACAGGGCTCGTCCATCAGCAGGATGCTGGGTTTTACCGGGAGCAGACGGGCGATGCAGAGCTTCTGCTGCTCCTCCAGGGAAAGCCCCGTGGCCTTGGCATCCAGGCGATCCTTGACCTTGTCCCAGAGCAGGACCTGCTGCAGCGCGCCCTCGACGATTTCGTCATGATCTGCTTTGGACGACTTCTGGCCTTTGTTATGGATTCTGTGCCCGAACAGGATGTTCTCCCGGATCGAGACCGGCAGCGGGTTCGGGCGCTGGAAGACCATGCCGATCTGCTTGCGCACCTGGATCAGTTCGACCCCCGGGTCATAGATGTTCTGATCCATGACCTCGATCGTACCCTCGGTACGGACGTATCCTAAACGCTCGTTGATCCGGTTGACGCTACGCAGAAAGGTGGATTTGCCGCAGCCCGAAGGACCGATCAAGGAGGTGATCATGCCATTGCGGATATTCAGATCGATATCGAACAGTGCCTGAAAGGTGCCATACCAGAGATTGAGTTTATTGGTATGGATGGCGTATTCGGTGGTATTTGTAGCCGTATCCACTTTTTGTGCTGCTGTATTCATTGTTAATGATCTCAGTGATCTGTTACCAAACTAAGGTAAGTGCGTAGGATGCGGTGAGGCAACGAACCGCATCGATAGAGTGACTCGCGCCGCCCACGAACGATGCGGATCGCAAGCTCACCACATCCTACATTTTTGCAAGCAGACATCCTTGTCGGTCGTTCGCGGCGTTTCCTTGGTCCACTGGACCAAGGGACGCCGCTCACCCAAACTTACCTTCCACGTAGTCTTGGGTCTGCTGGTCCTGCACATTGCCGGTGAACAGATCCTCGGTTTCGCCGATCTCTACGCAACGGCCTTCCAGGAAAAAGGCGGTGCGGTCGGCCAGGCGCCGGGCCTGCTGGACCAGGTTTGTCACCAGGATGATGGTCATTTCCGACTTCAGCTCTTTCAGCACGTCCTCGATACGCATGGTGGTGACCGGGTCCACGGCGATGGAGAACTCGTCCAGCATCAGCAGTTCCGGGTCCTGGGAGAGGGCCCGGGAGATGGTCAGCCGCTGCTGCTGGCCACCGGAAAGGAGACTGCCCAGGGAATCCAGGCGGTCCTTGACCTCGTCCCAAAGGGCGGCGCGGGTCAGGCAGCGCTCCACGATGATATCCAGTTCCGCCTTGTTATTGATGCCGCGCAGGCGGGGCGAGAGCGCCACGTTCTCGTAGATGGTCAGGGGCAGTCCCACGGGCAGCGGAAAGACCACGCCGATGCGGCTGCGCAGGGCATAGACATTCTTCAGCTTGCTGGTATCCAGACCGTTGAACAGGACCTCGCCTTCTACCTTCATGTTCGAATTGAAGGTGTTCATGCGGTTCAAGACCTTGAGAAACGAGGTCTTGCCCGCATTGGCGGGACCGATAATGCCGAAGATCTCGTGTTCCCGTACGTCCAGCGTGACATTGCTCAGGGCCGGTACACCGCCGTAGCTGATGCTGAGGTCGCGTACTTCCAGCTTGCTGGGGGCAGTGACGGTTTCTTCCACTGCTGTCGCTTCGATTGGGCTTGCGCTTACCATTTCTTTTTGCCTCTCAGATACATGCGGAAGGCGATGGAGATACTGTTCATCAGCAGCACCATGGCAATGAGCACCAGGGCCACGCCGTAGGGCAGTTCATCGGGGACGCCGGGAACCTGGGTGGCGACCACGAACAGGTGCAGGGAGAGGGCCATGGTCTGGTCGAAGACGCTCTGGGGCAGGAACGGCAGGAAGAAGGCGGCGCCGGTGAACATGATCGGCGCGGTCTCTCCGGTGGTGCGCGAGACCTCCAGGATGACACCGGTGAGGACGCCGCTTATGGCATTGGGCAGCACTACCCGGCGGATGGTCTGCCAGCGGGTGGCGCCCATGTTCCAGCAGGCCTCGCGGAAGGCCTGGGGAACCGCCCTCAATGACTCCCGGGTGGAGACGATTACCACCGGCAGGGTCATCACCGCCAGGGTCAGGCTGGCGGCCAGGATGCTGGTGCCAAACCCGAAGAAGATCACGAAGGCCCCCACCCCGAACAGGGCGTGCACGATGGAGGGCACGCCCGCCAGATTGATGATGGCAAGCTGGATCATGCGGGTGAACCAGTTGTCGCCGGCATATTCGTTCAGGTAGATGGCCGCCGCCACCCCCAGGGGCACGGAGGCGAGCAGCGCGACAGCGACGATCCAGACGGTGCCCAGCAGGGCCGGAAAGATGCCGCCGGCGGTCATGCCGTTGGTAGGATCCGTGAACAGGAAGTCGATGGAGATGACGCTGCCCCCCTTATAGATCAGGGTGCCCAGGATCACCAGCACCGGTATGATCAGGATGACGGTCATCAGCATGAACAGGATGCGAAACAGGCTCTGAACCTGTTTGTTTTTTGCGTTGAGTTGGGATTCTGCGAACATCGAATTAGCCTTTGCGCACGCCGCGCACGATCAGATCCGCGGACAGGTTGATCAGGAAGGTGATGAGGAACAGGAATATTCCGATGGTGAACAGCACCTTGTAATGGGGTGATCCCACGGCGGTTTCTCCCAGTTCGGCGGCGATGGTGGCGGTCAGTGCGCGCACCGAGTCGAACAGGCTGCCCGGGATGTTCACCGCGTGACCGGTGGCCATGAGCACCGCCATGGTCTCGCCGAACCCCCGGCCCACGCCCAGCAGCACCGCCCCCAGCAGGCCGTTCTTGGCCGCCGGCAGAACGGTCTTGAAGATCACTTGCCAGCGGGTGGCCCCCAGGGCCTCTGCCGCTTCCCGGTAACGGTCTGGCACCGCCTTGAGCGCGTCCTCCGCGATGGAGGTCATGATGGGCGCCGCCATCAGCCCCAGGATGATCCCGGCATTGAGCACATTGAGCCCCACCGGGACATCGAACAGCTTGATGATCAAAGGATTCATGATGGAGAGCCCGATGAATCCCCAGACCACGGAGGGGATGGCCGCCAACAGCTCGACCAGGACCTTGAGGTACTCCCGGGTCTTGCCGGTGGCGAATTCACCGACAAAAATAGCCGCCCCCAGTGAAAAGGGGATGGCCACGATCATCGCCAGTCCGGTGACGCTGGCGGTACCGGCCATCAATGCCAGGATACCGTACTCCGGGGCATCCTCATCGCTGGGTTCCCAGAAGGGTGAGAGGAAGAACTCCCGGAAGCTGAAATCCTCCAGCAGAAAGCCGAAGCCCTCCATGGTGATGAAGGTAAAGATCCCGAGGACGAAGACGATGGCGGAGATGCCCGCGATAAAGACGATGACCTGGACAAATTTGTCTAGGTACCAATCGAGGTTGCGGCGGTCAAACTCCGCCGCTGCTGTTTGGCGTGCCGGGTGGACTGCAGACATATCAGGAGGCTCCTTCACCGCGGAGGGTTTCCATCAGATCCTTGACCTGGAGCGAAATTGCACGATAGAGGTTTTCGAAACCCTGCTCATCCCCGGCCTCCGGCACAGGGCCCAGATCCCATTCAAGGGCGGTGCTGTGGAAGGGGATCTCGGGGAGATAGGAGGAGACCTCCCCTTCCAGGCTGACGATGACATACTGATCCGAGACGGTGCGCGGTGTCAGGTCGCCGAGTGAGGTGGGCTGGATGCCGCTCAGGTTCTGTCCCCGGTTTTCCAGGAAAGCCACCAGGTCTGGATTCAGGCTGGCGGCCGGCTGGCGGCCCGCACTCAGATATTCACCGCTGTTGGGATAGTTCCTGCGGGCGATGGCCTCGGCCATCTGGCTCCTGCAGCCGTTGTCCTCGTCGATGAACAGCACCTTGTAGACCTTGGGCGCCTTCTGTTCTCCGGTGACCGCGAAAATCGCATCCTCGCACAGGTTCTTGGCCTGATCCGCGACCCTTTTCAACTGGTTGAACACCACGAAAACAGCCAGCACCTCTTTGGCCCTGCCGAGATCCTGGTTGGCCATTATTTCGGTATAGATGCTGTCCAGGTTGCTTTCCATCTGGTCGGCCAGCAGCTTGGTGCTCCTGCCCATCTCCGCATTGAGGTCGTTGAAGGCCTGGATGGACTGGCGCAGCATGAGCAGGGTCTCGCTGGCCATCCTGTCCAGTTCCCGCATCATGTTACCTTCCGGCGGCTTGGGCAACTGGGCGGCCTCGCGGGCAATGGTCACTGCGTAGTCACCGATACGTTCCAGTTCCATGTTGACCCGGATGACCGAGGAGAGCAGGCGCAGATGCCCCCCGCTGGGGAGATGGATCGCAATGAACTTATGACAGATGCTGTCGATTTCGCGCATGGTCCTGTTGATCGGTAGGTCGTTCAGGATAGTGGCGTAGGCCAGCTTCTTATTCCCGGTCTGCAGGGCGTGTATGGCGTTGGTTACTGATGCCTCGACCCGTTCCGCCTGTTTCTCCACGCGGTTGTGAATCTGGTTAAGGTCATTTTCCAAACGTTCTTCGAGATGGGTCATCGCTAATATTCCGGGCTTGAGGATATAAATAAATCAGGAGCCCCACACCGCCGTTGATACCGCACTATTGTGCGGTAAACAACAGGGCGTAGGATGTGGTGAGCTTGCGAACCGCATCGCTTATGTGGTTTCTCGACTCGATGATTGATGCGGTTCGCAAGCTCACCAGCATCCTACATGCTAGGTGGTTGTCGGGTTTATCCGCAGTTCACGTCACGGGCTGGCGCATAACCCTTCTTCAGGAGAATGCATTGGCCATCATCGCTCTTGACCCAGTCGAGGTAGGTCTTGATCTCACCCGCGGGCTCGCCGTTGGTGTACATGAACAGGGGACGCGCAATCGGGTAGCTGCGGTCGCTGGCGGTCTTGACGCTGGGATTGACGCAGGTATCGCCGTCCTTCTGGGCGATGCAGGCCATCTTGATATGGTCGGTGGCGTAGGCCAGACCGCTGTAACCGATGGCGCAGGGGGTCTTTTCGACCAGATCCACCACATCCTTGGAACCGTGCATGTCCAGGGTGCCCTGGCGGAACTTACCTTTCTTACCCAGCACGGCCTTCTTGAAATAGACATAGGTGCCGGAATTGTTCTGGCGGCTGACCACCACGATCTTGTCGCTCTTGCAGCCGGGAACCTCCAGGCCGAGGTCAGACCACTTGGTGGCTTTGCCGCCGCGCACGAAGATGCTCTGTAGTTGCTCGAAGGAGAAGGACGTGGCTGGATTGGCATTATTGATAAAGACGGCCAGGGCGTCATAGCCAACTACGTGCTCCACCGGGTTCTGGCCCTTTTTCTTGGCCGCCTCCTTTTCCTTGGATTTCATCTTGCGGCTGGCGTTGGCGATATCCACGGTGCCGTTGATCATGGCCGCGATGCCCGTGCCTGATCCGCCACCAGAAACCGCCACGGCCACGTCAGGTTTGACGTCACGATAGGTTTCAGCCCAGGCCTGGGCGACATTGACCAGGGTATCCGAACCTTTGTTCTGGATCAGGGTGCGATCCGCCATGGCCGGCAGTGTGGTCAACAGGCTGGTTGCAGCGAGCAGGGTCGTGAATAGATAGGTTTTTTTCATCTCGAGTCCTCAATTGGATCGTCTTGATTGTTGTAGATTGCGAGAGATGTTTAGTTCTAAAGCGTTAATACACCGACGGAACTATCGATCCCCCCTTCAGAATGGCCAGAGTTGTTATAATAATTGCACTGGATACTATATGACAGAAATGTTACAGGATTATGACGATGGCCTAATTTAATGTTTTTATGATTTTATGCCTTTTTGTGCGTAGAGCATGCCAGCCGTACTGGCAATAGCAAGACTGAGCAGGGGTTTTTACTGTTCAACTTCCGTCTGGCGGCTTTGATTGATCAGTTATCGCCAACCGGCCGTAGCTGAAAAATCGATGTTGACTTCGGTGATTTTAAAGTGAATAAAAACTAAAAAATGCTCATCAGAATAACCATTAAGTGCTATCCTCTTGCCCTTACCAAATCCAATAAATCAGGGTCAGCGATCGGACAGAATTGATGAATGAGCTCATTGAACTCTATGAATCTCTGACGATCACATCCGTTGATGTGGAACTGGCAATC
>JBDLIF010000133.1:0-7031 GCA_039714955.1 Pseudomonadota bacterium
GACGGGCACTCCCATTCATTATTATATTATTGCGGGCTATATCATCGTGGTCATACAGACCTTTTTTGCGCCTCGCATGATCATTCCCCTGGCCTATGATTCTGGAGGGGTAACGACATCGACCGTCACCGTGCCCCTGGTTGCGGCCTTAGGTCTCGGGCTGGCCAGTACCGTACCTGGTCGCAGTGTGCTTATCGACGGATTCGGTCTGATAGCGTTTGCCAGTCTATTTCCTATAATCAGTGTGATGGGGTATGCCCAGATCGGCGAATGGTGGGTACGCCGCAGCATGAAATCTCAAACGCTCGACGAAGGAGATGGCCCCGGCGAATGATTGAGCACACGATTCTTGAGAGGTATAGAGTATATGCACTTTAAGTTGATAATCTCCCTGGTGGAGGATAGTAAAACTGAACAGATCATGCGCACCGCCAGAAAGGCGGGCGCTACCGGGGCGACCATCATTGAACAGGCCCGAGGAGAGGGGCTGAAAACGTCAAAGACGTTTTTTGGCCTAAACTTGGAGAGTCAACGCGATATGCTGATGTTCCTGGTGGAGGAGCATCTAAGCCGTAATATTCTGGAAGCCATCGCTGAGATAGGGCAATTCGATAAGCAGCCGGGCGCGGGCATCGCCTTCCAGATCGATGTGGAAGATGCCGTAGGCGTTGGGCAGCAGGTCAGCAAACTGAAAGATGTGGTGGAGAGAGAGATAT
Source organism: Pseudomonadota bacterium (assembly GCA_039714955.1). Classification (GTDB taxonomy): domain Bacteria; phylum Pseudomonadota; class Gammaproteobacteria; order Chromatiales; family Chromatiaceae; genus JASJBU01. The sequence goes on from JBDLIF010000133.1 coordinate 717, forward strand.
GACGCAACGGCAGCTTATCTGCGTGGGCGATGTGATGTCGAAGACCGTTCACTTTGTAGACGGGGTCGATACCGTACGCAATGCACTCAAGATGATGAAAAGCGTGCGTACGGAGGCGCTGATCGTTAATAAACGGAATGAGGATGATGAATACGGGATTCTTTTGTTGGCGGACATCGCTCGTCAGGTCCTGGCAAGAGACCGCTCATCTGAGCGGGTCAATGTCTATGAGATCATGTTTAAACCCGTAATCTCCGTAGATTCGAGTATGGATATTCGCTATTGTGCACGGCTTTTTTCCAGATTTCGCATCTATCTTGCACCTGTTACTGACAACTCTGAGATTGTGGGTATGGTGAGTTATAATAATTTGGTATTACGCGGTTGTGAACTGGCTCGTCTCTAAGAAGCTGTTTCTCTAACCATGAGAGTGGCTCAAGGTTTCGACAAATACGTGGGCCTGTTGGACGGACATCATCACTACCAGAACAGCTTGAAAAGGTAATGAAATGCTCAAGATCATGACAGGGCTCATGGGCTGCTGTCTTATGATACTATTCCCTTCGCTGGTTACGGCTTACTCCATGAGCGGCCGCGTGGTTCGAGTAGACGATGGAAACACGGTGACCATCGTGGATTCTAACAATATTCAACACACTGTCAGGCTACAGGGTGTCCAGGCCCCAGGTTTGAACAGGTTCGATGGGGTGCGTGCTCGCGATAACCTGCGAGGAATGGTCGGGGGAAGACATGTGGTCATTGATTATGATCTGAAATCGGGTTACCGGACACCGATCGGGCGGGTCTATCTGGGTTACGATGATATCAATCTGCAACAAATCCAGGACGGTATGGCCAGGTATCAACCCAGCGGTTTATCAACTGACAAGAAAACCGAAAAGGACTATGGGGCGGCTCAAGAGCATGCAAAGGCTCAGGCGCGAGGAATCTGGTATATACCTCGAAAGGGGCCTGGACCGCCGACTTATGAGCGGCGAGAGAGTACGCCGCGTGAGCAGGAGACAGATGTAGCCGCATATCCCCCCATGACAAATAGGCCTCGCTTTGCCTATCCCTCAGAGCCTATGGTCTATCGCGGCGCCATGCCTGACAAGACCCGTTATATTCCTTTACCGGATCGCACACGTGTTCCCTATGGGCGTTGGACCTTGGTGCCAAAGGTTCCCGGCGGCGCTCTTTATGTGCCGCCCAGAGCGCGAGCAGCCCTCGGACCGGTACCTCGCTCTGGCGTTCCTGACTTAGTGCCCTTAAGACCACAGGTAGTGTACCCCCCTTACTGGTCGCGGTAACAGCCTTTCCTCAGTAGATCGATCTTCAATCGAGGCCGATATTGTCCTCAATGACCTTTCTCATTTAAATCGAAGGACTTTCGCCGAATTTGGAATACGGATTCCTACTCAATCTCAAACAGTCCCACCCGACGCTGCGGCTGCTGTCGGCGGACAATGCGCCCTTGATCATCAGTTTCCTGTTTGTTCAATTCGTCAAGGCCAATCGGCGCTCGATAGCCTATTCTGAATTGGTGTCGCGCCTGGAGGACTATCTGTACCACTTGCGTGAGCTCTATGGAGATGAGCGGCATCCGAAGCAGGCCAAAGACTATCTTGACGATTGGTCGGATGAGCGTAGCCCCTTTCTGCGTAGGTACTACACGGATCGCAGCGATGAGCCGGAATTCGATCTTACGCCCGCCACCGAAAAGGCCATCGAGTGGATTCAGGATCTTCAGGCACGCGAATTCGTCGGAACCGAGTCGCGGCTGCTGACCGTATTTCAACTGCTCAGAGAGATCGTTCGTGAGACCGAACAAGATCCACGGCTGCGCATCGAGGAGCTCGAACGTCGCAGGTCGCAGATCGACGTGGAGATCGCCCGTATCCGCTCCGGTCGTATAGAGACCCTGGATGCGACTCAGGTGCGAGAGCGTTTCTATCAGGCCGAGGACACGGCCCGCAAGCTGCTGGCCGATTTTCGGCAGGTTGAATACAATTTCCGCGCGCTGGATCGCCGAACCCGAGAGCGTATCGCCACCAGTGATCGGCCCAAGGGAGAAATGCTCGACGAGATCTTTACCGGGCATGACGAGATCCGTGATTCCGATCAAGGCAGGAGTTTTCGGGCCTTCTGGGAATTCCTCATGTCGCCGCAGCGTCAGGAAGAGTTGGACGCACTGGTAGAAGCGGTATTCGTTTTAGTGTCGGGGAAGACCGATGCCGATTCCATTTTACAGCGGATACGTTATTTTCTGCTTGAGGCCGGTGAAAAGATCTATCTCACCAATAATCGACTGGTAGAGCAGCTACGCAAGTATCTGGATGATCAGGCATGGTTGGAGAACAAGCGCATCATGGACCTGATCCGGGGAATTGAGAAACAGGCCGTGGCAGTCAAGGATGCCCCGCCGCAAGACCGGGTATTTGTCCCTATCGATCAACTTCGTCCAGGCATCGAGTTGGTGATGTCCCGGGGCCTATTCGTGCCCCCAAGGAACCCGGTCTTCGAAACGGTAGAACTCCTGGAAGGGGAGGCCGAAGTAGAGGTGGATGCGCTGTTTCAACAGACCTACATCGATGAACAAGAGCTCATTGCCAATATACAAAGATTATTGCAGGGTCAAGGGCAGGTGAGCCTTGCTCAGGTACTCGAATCTTTTCCGGTCAGCAAAGGCGTGGCCGAGGTGGTAGGCTATGTCAACTTGGCCACCAAAGATGAAAAGGCGTTGATCGATGGGGGCAAACAAGAAATACTCGAAATCTTATGTGACGATGGAAAATTCAGAAGGATACGGCTTCCCACGGTATTGTATACTCGATGAACGACAGTACGACCCCTTTCGATAACGCCATACAGTCGGCCCCGGTGCTGATCCATTTGCTCAGGGGCGTGCTCTACCGTGACCAGCACGAACTCTTGTGGCAGGCGTTGAGCGAATCCCAGGTCACGGTGCGCGCCTATCTGGGTGTCATCGGTCTTGAGCTGGTGGTGGACGAGGCCGAGGGCTACGCCTTCCTGCGCCAGCGCCAACCAGACACTGACCAAGAACAGGCGGCCCTGCCGCGGCTGGTGCCGCGCCGCCCGTTAAGCTATCCAGTGAGCCTGTTATGCGTGTTGCTGCGTAAACGTCTGGTGGAACAAGATGCGGGCGGTGGTGAGACCCGGGTCGTCCTCGGCCGGGAGCAGATCGTGGATATGATGCGGGTATTTCTGCCGCTCAAAGGTAATGAGGCCAAGACCGTGGACCAGATCAATCGGCATATCAACAAGGTGATTGAATTGGGGTTTTTGCGCCCTCTGCACGGGCAGGAAAGCCAGTTTGAGGTTCGGCGAATCCTCAAGGCGCTGGTCAATGCCGATTGGCTGGCGGATTTGGATAATAAACTTTCGCAATACCGGGCCCATGCGGCCAGCATGAATGATTGACCGTTCACCACTGCAAGCCGGACAGCTCGATTTCGGCCCCCAGGAGGCCCTCACCGGTTTCCGCATGCAACGTTTCGAGCTGTTCAATTGGGGTACCTTCGATCGCCACGTCTGGCGCATCGATCCCAATGGCCGCAATTCGCTGCTCACCGGGGACATCGGATCGGGCAAGTCTACCCTGGTAGATGCCTTGACCTCCTTGTTGGTGCCGCATCATCGCATCGTCTACAACAAGGCCGCGGGTTCGCAAGGTCGCGAGCGCAGTCTCTACTCCTATGTTCGCGGAGAATTCAAAAGCGAACAGGACGAACTGACCCAGACGGCCCGCGCGGTTGCGCTACGCGATGAGAAGAATTTCTCGGTGCTACTGGCCCATTTTCACAACAGCGGTTTCGATCAGGGGGCTACGCTTGCCCAGGTGTTCTGGCTCAAGGAGGGGCAACGTAACCCGGAACGTTTTTTTGTGTTCTCCGAACAACCACTGACCATTGCCAAGCACTTCAGCGGCTTTGGTAGCGATATCCTGACCCTGCGTAAACGATTAAGGGCATTGCAGGGTGTTCAGGTTCTAGATAATTTCAAGGAATATGCGGGTCGCTTCAGACGTCTGTTCGGCATCCAGCAGGAGCAGGCCCTGGAGCTGTTCTACCAAACGGTTTCCATGAAATCGGTGGGCAATCTTACCGAATTCGTGCGCAATCACATGTTGGAGAGATTTAACGTTCAGCAACGCATCGCGGGACTGCGCCGGGCCTTCGATAATCTCAACCGCGCCCATGAGGCGGTATTGAAGGCCAGGGACCAGATCGATCGGCTCGCTCCCTTGGTGGAGGATGGCGAGCGCTATCGACGTCATGTGACCGAGATCCAGGTGCTTACCGCCTGTCGCGGGGCCCTGGAGGCCTGGTTTGCCGAGCACGAGACTCGACTGCAGCAGCGACTGATCGACCGCTTGGAGCACAATCGCAGCGCCTCATTGCGCAGATTGGAAAGGTTTCGCTCCGAGCTCGACAGCTTGCGCCTCAAGGCCGATTCTCTCAAGGCCGGGATCAAGGACAGCGGCGGCAGCCGCCTGCGCGCCATCGACCAGGAAATCGAGCGCCTGGAGCCGGAACGCAGGCGGCGCCAAGCGATTGCGGAGCGTTACCGTGGGCATTGTAAGGCCCTGGCTCTAACCGCCCAAGGAGATGAAAAGACCTTCGATAGCAATCGCCGCGAGGCCCAGCAGCGATTGGGAGAACTGCAGCGTAATACCCAGCGACTGGACATCCAGAAAACGGATCTGGCGGTGGTGATGCGCCAACACAAGGATCAGGGCCGAGAGCTGGAACAGGAGCTGGATTCGTTGCGCGGGAGAAAAAGCAACATCCCACGGCGCAGTCTGGAGATCCGTGGGCGCATGGCCAGGGATCTGGGCATCTCTGAGTATGAACTGGCCTTTTCCGGTGAGCTGTTGCAGGTCGATGAACACGCAATCCAATGGCAAGGGGCCATCGAACGCTTGCTGCATAACTTCGGACTCAGCCTGCTGGTGCCTGAGGCGCACTATGCGAACGTGAGCCGGTATGTGGATGGCACCCATCTGCACGGTCGCCTGGTCTATTTCCGCACCCGCGGGGACGAAATGAAACCGCCCGTTCGCCAGGCCCATCCTGATGCACTTTATCGCAAGCTGCACATCAAGCCGGACAGTCCGTTCTACGAATGGCTTATGGCCTGGTTAACGAAGCATTTCGACCATGTGTGCTGCAATGATCTGCATGACTTTCGCCGCCACCCCAGGGCGGTCACCCGGCATGGCCAGATCAAAACGGGCGCCCGGCGACATGAAAAAGACGATCGTCATGATCTGCACGATCACTCACGCTATGTACTGGGTTGGAGCAACCAAGACAAGATCCAGGCCTTGGAGCAGCGTTTGGGTATCCTGTCCAAGGAGATCATACGCCTGGCCGGTGAAAGCGCGAATATCGTGCAGAGGCTGGAACGTCTCAACCTGATGCGTGACCATGCCCGGGATCTTCTCAATGTTGAACGCTTCGACGAGATTGATTGGCAGGTTGTGGCTGGTGATATCGCCGCCCTGGAACAAGAGAAACGCGCTATCGAGGAAAGTTCCGATACACTCAAAGACCTACGTCATCAGTTGCGTGGTGTTGAAGACGCCACCAAGGCTCAGGAAAAGAAGATATCCGAAACGGATCGCAATTGTGCGGAGCTGGAGTATCGGATCAAGCAGGCCCATGAGAAAACCAATGAGGCCCGGGCGCTGGCGGCTACCTGGGGGGCAGAGGTCCGTGAACAGCTGTTGCCGCGCCTGCAGCTGCTGCACACCGAAGCGCTGAACGCTACCGAGCCCAGCTTGCAAAACCTGGACAGGCAACGACGTACCCTGCGCGAGTATATCCAAGCTGAGATCACCAAGTTTGATAAGCGCCGCGACCGGCTGAGCCAGAAAATCATCTCCGCCATGCAGGCCTATAAGAACGACTACCCGGCCGAGACCCAGGAAGTGGATGCCGCCGTCGAGGCCTTGGCTGAATATGCCGATATGCTGGAGGCGCTGCAGACCCAGGACCTGCCCAGGCACGAGGCACGGTTTTGGGCAATGCTCAAGGAGGAGACGATACAGGGGGTGGCCATGTTTCAGGCGCAACTCGACAAGGAGCAGCGCGAGATCGCTGACAAGATCGATACCATCAATCGATCACTCAAGGAGATCGAATACAATCCGGGCACCTATATCATCCTGCTCAAGGATTTGGCGCAGGATGTGGAGATCCGCGATTTCCGCCACCAGCTCAGGCAATTGCTCACCGGCAGTCTGAACGATGACGAGTTGTACACTGAGGAGAAATTTCTCCAGGTCAAGGA
>JBDLIF010000134.1:0-7019 GCA_039714955.1 Pseudomonadota bacterium
TGGGCGCCCCAGGGTTCCTCCTGGGGGGCTCCTTCATCCCAGTCATCCTCCTCATCTTCAGAGATGGGACTGAGTGCGGGCTTTTTTTCGCTGGGCATCTCCTCGGCTGGACTTTTCCAGTCGTCCACGGAGGTATCGGTGATCGAGGTTCCATAATCATCGATCTCTTCGATATCCACTGCACCCGACCAGTTTTCTGGCTCCTCGATGGGTTCCAGCTCCATCTGATACCAATCGGTAAACTCCAGTTCCTCCAGGTCGCCATCGAAATGCTGGACCTCAATCAGGCCTTCCTCCTCATCCACTGCGATGATCTGGAATCTTTGTCCCTTGTCCATATGCCGATACCAGGTTTCAAGGATCGGGTCTGCTTCGGTAGCCATGTCTCACCTCACTTCGTGTGTCGGATCTCTTCCTACCTTTACTTATAGCACTTAGGTCTTGTCTTGGTTTCCGTACTATCATTAAATGATGAGAATTTAATGGTGTCTTGTCGTTTTGGGTAGACTCAAAGAGTCAGAGGCGGTGTGTGCTGGATAGAGAAGAGATGCTGCGCGAGATCGAGCGGGAGGTCGAGTACACCCGACGGATGATCGGCAGGGAGGTATTGGGCAAACGCGTCATGGCGGCGATGAAAACCGTCCCGCGCCATGAGTTCGTCCCATCGAGCGTCGTCAGTCAAGCCTACTATAATGGCCCTCTCCCCATCGGCTATGGCCAGACCATCTCTCAGCCCTACATCGTCGCATTGATGACCGATCTGCTCGAGCCCCAGGCGGATGATCGGGTTCTGGAGGTGGGGACCGGCTCAGGTTATCAGGCCGCGGTGCTCTCACGGGTGGTGCAGCAGGTCTATACCCTGGAGATCATCGAACCCTTGGCCCGCCAGGCGGAGGAGAGATTCAAGCGACTGGACTACCGCAACATCGCCTGCCGGGTCAGCGATGGCTATGACGGTTGGCGGGAAGAGTCGCCGTTCGACGGTATCATTGTCACCGCGGCCTCGCCCAACATTCCCCCGCCCCTGGTGGAGCAGCTGAAACCCGGCGGACGCCTGGTAATTCCGGTCGGTCAGCCCTATTTTCATCAGGAGCTGATGGTCGTGGAGAAGGATGCGCAGGGGAAGAGCTCGGTGACGGACGTACTCGGTGTCTCCTTTGTGCCGCTTACCCGGCATGCCGCGTCCGAGGAGCCTTGAGATCAATCGGTCTGTTTTTCCTTGAAACCTGCTTTCCTCAAGATTGCGAATATTCAATGAATGTTGATCAAGATAAGAATTAAATTACTGCTTGAGGGCCGATATCAAGGAGTAATCTGAAATGTTGAACAAAAATCGTACCGTCAATGGGAGTAAAAACAATAAACTGGTTTTGGATCCGAGGCAGGACAAAGAAATGTTTAAGGAGAAGATAACCCGTACCATCTTGGAGCAGGTATCAGGTGCGCAGCGAGAAGAGGTCTACCGGGAGGTGGATGAGGACTATGAGCGGCTTCTCGATGGTGCTTCGGTCACTATGCACATCCCGGTGTTGGTCGAAGGTGAGGTAAGAGCGCAGGAGAGGCGTAAGAGATATCGGGGCAATTGAGCCCGCAAACCCCATATCGACGCCTGGTCAAGAGGAAAAATTGACGAAATAACGCCCCCCTGTCAGAGGGGGACTGGGTTATCCCTCCTCCTCGGCCCCCACCAGATCGCGATAGGCATGCCAGGTGGCGTAGCCTATGACTGGCATGGATATGATAAAGCCCAGATAGAATGTCAATATCCCTAAACAGACGAACATAACGATCAATGAAGCCCAGAGCAGCAGTGGGCGTGGGTTTTTCACTACCGCGTTGATACTCGTTGCTATGGCCTTCATTACATTGGTATCACGATCTATCAGCATCGGAATGGAGATGACCGTGATGCTGAAAACACCCAAGGCGATAATTCCACCCGATATGATGCCCGCTGCCAGAAAAGCGGGACTCTTCCCCGAGAGAAACAGAGTGGGAAGGAAGTCTTCGAAGGTCAATATCGCGCCGGAAAAGAAGATGGCAAATACCAGATTCGCAATCATCATCCAGAACACCAGCACCATCATCAGTACCAGCCCCATTACAACCAGATTGAAGGGGTTTTGCCGACAGGTTTTGCAGGTATTGCCAAAGCTGGCAGGTTCGCCCTTTTCCAGCTTTCGACTCATGTCATATAGAAAAACCCCAAAAATTGGAGCCACCAGAAAGAAACCGGCGGTCAGTGGTGGGACAAGAAAGAAAAAGTCGCTGGAGAAGACCAGCATCGTCAACAGAATGCTTGCCACGAAAAAGATCAGGCCATACGCGGTACTGATAACAGGTGTACTTCTGAAATCATTCCATCCCGCCGCAATCCACTGCCAGGGGTGGTCGAGTGTTATCTCTTCTATTTTGGATGACATTGCAGGGTTCTCCTGAACAGCAATAGATACTTGTGTCATTGAATACCTCTTGGTTCTTCTTCGAACACAGAATACTGCAGCGTGTCCTTGTTAATCCTAGGCTTGATAATAAAGTCTGTATGGTACAAAAACAAATATATTTGAATATGATTACGATTCTTATTTAAGCATGTGAAAAAATATTAACTCTTTGAAATAAAAAAATTTCCAACCCAGTCTTGTTTAATAATTTTCTGTTATTGCAATAAAGTCCTCAGTCATAATTGCCGCATCATGAGGTGGACTGAAGAGTGCATGATATCGACCTTGTGGGTCGACCAGTATGATCGAAGCTGAATGGTCCATTACATAGCCCATCGCGCTCTTCTCTGTCTCCACTTTGGCGAAGAGTATGCCCAATGGTTGAGTGAGTCTTTTCAGTTCATCGTCACTGCCGGTGACGCCGATGAAAGAGGGATCGAAGTAGCTTACATACTCTGCTAAACGTTGTTGAGTGTCCCGTTCCGGGTCAACCGAAACGAATGCGATTTTATAGGGTAATGCTGTTTCTACCGACTGCAAGCGTTGCTTCATGTTGGTCAGTAAGGCCATGGTTGTGGGGCAGATATCAGGGCAGTGGGTATAACCGAAGCTGAGAAAGGTCCATTGCCCCAACAGGCTCTGATTATCAAAGGGCTTGCCCTGTTGATCGAACAGGGCAAAGGGCCGCAATTTTTTCAGTTGTGGTAATACCGTGGCTCTCTGTGTTTCGATCTTTTTTTGCTGTGATTCAGTTGGGGGTGTTGAATAGTTCAGCCAGACAACCACTCCCAACAGCAGGGCGAACAGACCGGCGACGATAAAAACAAAATTTTTCTCTGTGCCGTCTCGTTGTGACATTGGCTGTTCATGCATGACGATGTGATATCCAGAGTGATGTGATCAGTGCCAACAAGAGCAAGGCAGCGCCGCCATTGTGGGCAACGGCGATCGGCAGGGGAAGATGGCCCAGCACATTGGTAATACCCAAGCTGATCTGCAGGGCGAGGATGCCAAACATGAGCAAACCCAATTTGCGCAGTGGGATCGCCTGTTGCTGTGTCACCAGGCGTAGCGAAAGTAACCCGACTGTGATCAGTGTAAGCAGAGCACCTAAGCGATGCGTCATATGAATGGCGGTTCTGGCGTCGTTTTCCAATACGCCGAACTCGTAGTTCACGCCCAGTCCCCGCCAGATGACGAAGGCCTCCCTGAAATCCATTTTGGGCCACCATTGGCCAGCATAACAGGTGGGGAACTCGCTACAGCCAAGTGCTGCATAATTCGTACTGGTCCAGCCGCCGAGCGTAATCTGCAGAATCACCGCGAGCAGGGAGATCAGTATCAGCTTGCTGGGAGGGTTGGCGGAAAATGCAGATCGGGATCTAGCGGCAGGTCTGAGTTGCAGCGCCAACAGCCAAAGCAGAGCAAGGGTGGCTAAACCGCCGAGCAGATGGGCCGTGACGATAGCCGGCTTTACCAGCAGGGTGACCGTCCACATGCCAAGAGCAGCCTGGAAGGCCACCAAAATTACCAGTATCGAGGGCAGCAGCAGGGGTTGATCCGCCTGTTTTCGGTTGCGCCAGGCCATGATTGCCAATAGCAGGATGGCCAGTCCAAGACTGCCTGCCAGATAGCGGTGAATCATCTCCTTCCAGGCCTTACCGCTATGCAGCGGCCGGTCCGTATAGCTGTCGTCAACCATGCTCTGTTCGGAAGGCGCCAGCATCTGGCCGTAACAGCCGGGCCAGTCGGGGCAACCCAGTCCGGCATCGGACAGACGTACATAAGCACCCACCAGTATCACGCAGAAGGCGAGCAGACAGGTGAAGAGTGCCAGCCGATATTGTGTTTTGGATGGTTGCATCTTTAGCTTCTGCATGGGAGGCTCTCGGGCGGATCACAAAACCTGATGATGGGTGACATAACTTGAAGCAGCTGATTGACAAGAGCCTTATCGATTTCAAACCAATTGAAGCGTCTCAGATCGGGCAAACGACGGCCTGGCTGCAACTGGGCGTGCTCTCCCTGGGACTGGCAGGCCTGTTTGCCGTACTCTTGGTGCTCTCCCGCACACCGGGCAGCGAGGCCTTCTTTCCCTGGGTTGATTTCTTCCGTACCGCACTGGTGGTGCATGTGGATCAGTCGGTGCTGATCTGGTTCCTCGCCATGGCCGGTGTTGTCTGGAGCCTGGTGATCCCGCCGGACTCCAGACTGTTGGTGGTGCAACGCAGTGCCTTTGGCCTGGCCTTGCTCGGCACCCTGGGTATAGCCCTGTCTGCGTTTGTCGGTGATGGGGCGGCGTTGATGAACAACTATGTGCCGGTGTTGCAACGTCCTTTCTTTTTTGCTGCGCTCGGCATATTCGGTCTGGGCATCGCTATCCAGTCGTCGCTGGCATTCATTGGCACACGAAGTTCTTTTGGTTTCAGCGGGCGCACGCACCTGCCCAGTCTTGCCGCATTGACTGTCTCTTTTGCTGTGGTTGTCTCCCTGATCGCGCTTGTTACTGCCTGGCTGCAGATGCCATCCGGGGTTGAGGGACAGGGGTACTACGAATACCTCTTCTGGGGCGCGGGCCACACCCTGCAGTTCGCCTATACCCAGTTGCTGTTGCTGGCCTGGCTGCTGCTGGCCTTGCATAGCGGCGTGGTGGTGCCGGCGGATTCCCGCTGGATCGTCTGGCTGCTGCTGCTGGGTGTTGCGCCGGTGTTGCTGACACCGCTGATCTATCTGCTCTACGACACGGTGACCATCGAGTCCCGCACCGCGTTTATCCGCATGATGCAGTTTGGTGGCGGTATTGCCGCCATCCCCATCGGTCTGCTTGTACTGCTCGGTTTGTTGCAAGCGGGCAAGGCGGATGAGATGGGAAGGCCGTTGCGCCGCTCCCTCTGGATGTCGCTGTTGCTGTTTTTTGCCGGTGGTTTCATTGCCCTGCTGATCTCCGGGATCAACACCATTATTCCGGCCCACTACCACGGCTCCATCGTCGGGGTGACTCTGGCGTTGATGGGGCTGGCCTATCTGCTGCTGCCCCGGCTGGGTTACGCCCCGGTCAGGGGGCGTCTTGCCGACCTGCAGCCCTGGATCTACGGTTTCGGACAGTTGCTGCATATCACCGGGCTGGCCGTCTCCGGCGCCATGGGGATTCAGCGTAAGACAGCCGGAGCCGCCCAGGGTCTCGAAAGCCTGTCGGCCAAGGTCGCAATGGGGGTAATGGGGCTGGGTGGCCTGCTCGCCGTGATTGGCGGCATCCTCTTTGTCTGGATCATGCTGCGAGCCTTCTGGCAGGGCAGGCAAGGTTCTAGATAGACGAAATGGGGAAGGGTGGGCACCGCCCACCATCACCGGGTTGAATATGCCGCATCTGGTGGGCGGTGCCCACTCTACCTTCTTGGATAACACTGCGACAATGCTACCCAGTATCAGGCTTGCAGCAGCGGAGCCAGATAGTGGTCGGCCAGCAGCAGTGTGAACAACAGGCTGAGATAGAGAATCGAGTAGCCGAAGGTCCTCATGGCATGCCCCTTGCCCTCACTGCGCAGCAGTTTCAGCGCATGGTAGATAAAGCCGCCACCCAGCAGCAGTGCGCCGGCCAGATAGAGATAGCCGCTCATGTGGATCACGAAGGGCAGCAGGGAGACCGCCAGCAGCATGACCGCATAGATCAGCACCTGCTGCTTGGTGAAGTCGATGCCATGGGTCACCGGCAGCATGGGGACATTGGCCCTGGCGTAATCGTCCCGGCGATGAATCGCCAGGGGCCAGAAGTGAGGCGGGGTCCAGACAAAGATAATCAGCAGCAGCAGAAAGGCCTCGGTGGTGACCTCGCCGGTTATCGCGCTCCAGCCCAGCAGTGGCGGTGCGGCGCCGGCCAGTCCCCCCCAGACGATGTTTTGCGGGGTACTTCGTTTCAGAAACAGGGTGTAGATCACCGCATAACCGATCAGGGCGCAGAAGGTCAGCGCCGCGGTCAGCGGATTGACCAGCAGATAGAGGGTGAGCATGGAGACGGCGCCCAGCAACAGGGCGAAACCCATTGCATGGGAGCTGTCCATATGCCCACTGGGGATAGGACGTTCGTGGGTGCGATCCATCACTGCATCGATGCGCTGGTCGATGATGTGGTTGATCACCGCGCCGCAGGCCGCCGCCAGGGAGATACCGAGCAGCCCGAACAGCAGGGGTTGCCAGGGGGTGAGGCCGTTGGTTGAGAGCAGCATGCCCACCAAGGCGGTAAAGGCGATCAGCAGCACCACCTTTGGTTTGGTCATCTCATAGTAGTCTTGCCAGGAGTAGGTGACTCTCTCCCGGGCGGTTATTTCACTGGTGGCCATACTGTCCTCCCTTAGCCCAGCTCTGCGAGGCTTTGAGTAGTTTTTCCAGATCCTGCAGGATCTGCTTCGAAGTGATCCGCGACATGTCGTGCAGCATCATGAGTTCGACCCTCGGGTCGATGAGAAAGATTGATTGATTTGAGGTAATCTGCTGAACATCGAACAGCTCCTGGATGGCATTTTTTTCAGTGGTCGCGGCAATGGCGAGGCGGGTGCCTTCCAGCCCATCCAGCGAGGG
>JBDLIF010000135.1:0-6969 GCA_039714955.1 Pseudomonadota bacterium
CCTGGTTCCAGCCGCCTGCCATGCCGACGCCTACCCAGAGGGCCGCCACCAGGGGCAGCAGGGGAATCAACCACGCCGACTGTTCAAGCATCGCTCGTCACCTTGGCGGGCGGCAGGGGGTCGTGCTTGCCGGCGAACCACTCTGTGGAAGAGGACACCGAGGGCAGCGGCTGCTTCGCGCCTTGCCAGGGCAGGAAGCCCGTGCGCGGATCAAACAGGGAGATTGCGCCGGTCTCCGGGTCCATGGCCGATACCAACAGCCAGCCGTTACCGATCAGCTCCTGCAGCGGCGGTTGACGGTTGTAGATATCGCCGATCATCTCCAGGGAGGCCTCAACCACCACCTGCAGCCGCATGGCTTCGTGGATCTCGATCATCTGCCGCGGCAGGCCGGTGCGCAGATCGGAGGAGGCACCGTCCATGACGCCGAACAGGCCGGTGACATTGTGGGTGACCTTGGATCCGCAGCCGTAGTTTTCGTTATCCACCGTGGAGAAGTAGTATTCAAGATTGATCCCAGCCCCCACCGGTCCATTGGCGAGGAGCAACCGCTCCAGTACCTCGCCGCTTGGGTCCGTGGTGGGATCGTAGGAGATCAGAAACACCCGGCGGTCATAAAAGATACCGCGGCTCATGGAGCGGCGGCCGATGAAGGCGGCGGCATTGGTGGCGTGACCCAGCTCCGGTCGGGCCTGGCTGAAATCCTGGGAGCGGCCGATGACATGACTCAGCGCCTGCCGTGGAGTGGGGTGGCGCGGTGCCGACGCGAGGCGGCGGCAGCGTTCATGGGCGTGGCGCAGGCTCGCCTCATCCAGGGAGCGGCAGAGGCTTGTATATCCCTCCTGCAACGCTTCCGGCATCTTCTCCAGGTCGTACCACTCGATCTGTTCGTTGCAGGTGTTGCGTTCGCCGCCCAGAAACCAGCTGTCCCGGGGTATCTCTATAGCGCGTTGCGCCAGTGCGGTCCTTACCTCGGCACGGTTGAGGATAGCGGCCAGAATGCGGGCGTTGGGGCCGCTGTGGCGGCCGCTGCAGGCACCACAATCGTAGGCTGCAAGATGGGGGTTGTTCTGGCTGCTGGAGCCGTGGCCCATGATCACCACGATGGGCGCGAAACGGTCCACCAGGCCGATATTGCGCAGGAATGCTTCCGCCCGGGTCACCTGTTCCTCTGTAGTGAAGCCCAGGCGGGGCGCTTCCGGCGTCGGTTCGAGTTCGCTGTCTTCGGCGGAAAACTGGATGTCGGTGGCGATCGGCAGGTCGTAGGTGGTGCGCAGCCTGTTCCCCAGAAGTCCGAAAGCGAGGGGGGTGAATGCCTTGCCCAGGAGAGTCAGCATGGCTCCCGGTGCGGCCAGGATGACCAGTGGCAGGGAACTCAGCAGATTGCGGCGGATCTCCTGGTGCAGCAATCCACCCAGACGGAAGCGGAAACGGCGCCGTTTATCGTGTGTTGCCTTCCTCCCCTCCTGTCCGGCCAGGGGCTCTTCCCGGATTTCATGGGAGGGTACGGCCACCACCGGGCAGAGGGCGACGATCTCGTCTTCATCCAGACCGCGCCAGTAGTTGAAGACGTTGAAGTGAGCGGCGGCGCCGAGGGTTTCCACCGTCGGGTCGATCTCCTCCAGATGGCGGCGAATACCCTCTTCCCGATCGTCCATGCAGAATACCAGCTGGGAGGAGGGGCGCTCCCCGTACAGACTGTTGCGGCCATGGTTCTCGGCCAGTGCGTTGAGCAGTTCCTCCCGGTAGTGGTGCTCATAGGCCTGCAGCCAGAGATAGCCCAACTTCTGAGGCGTGAGCTGCTCCAGGGCATCGAAAACATGCTCGATACGTTCGCTGGTCAGGCCGCGCAGGTCGTCGCCGCAGAGACCCAGATGTTGAGACAGGCGGAACAGCCGCCAGGCGCTGCGATAGACGCTGTGACCGTCCGGCTGGTCGGCAGACGGGCTCTGTTGCCAGGTCCAGATCATGTGGGCGAGCTGGCGCCAGGCCTCTTCGTCGGGCTTGTTTTCGTTGGAGTGTCTGGAAAGGTGATGGGCGCGGCTGGCCAGGTACTCCGGCAGCCGGGCGTTGAACAGGGTCTGGCGAACCAGAAACTCCGGCCGGTGATGGCGGAAATACCAGCGGAGGGTGAAGAGGCTGGCCTCTACCTGCCACAACTCCGTGCAGAGGCGCTGGGCGTAGAGGCGTTCCAGAACCAGCCGGACCGCCAGATAGTCCATCATCTCCACCCTCTTGGGGGCGAGCCCCTTGTAGTTCGGATGCAGCTGACGCCAGAGGAACATCCCGGACCATCCGGGCAACTCCAGTGCCAGCCGCTCCAGGTAACCGGGCCACTGCTGCGGGCCCAGACCCATGCGCCGCAGCTCCTCGATCACCGTCTCCAGCGGATCGTCAGGCAGGGACTCCAGCTGGTTTTGCCAGTCGTTCAGCCCCTCGAACAGCCAGGGGAGATCCTGTTCGGCACTGTGGCGCCAGGTTTGATCGAACCCGGCGCTGCGGTGCTGGTCGTGCCAGGAGGCGAACCCTTGGTCCAGATAGTTGGAGACATGGCGCAGCAGCATGGGTTGGAGCTGAGCCAGGATGTCCACGCCGGTGAGGGAATGCAGGAGTCCCCGCAGGGTCAGCTCCTTGCCGACTTGCTCCAGCAGCTTGTTCAGCAGTTGATCAGCTTCTTTGCGAATTTGATGATCCAGCAGGTGCTGGCTCTTGCGCTCCTCCTCAGCAGAGGCGAACTCTTCCAGCATCGTCTGGGCCTGTTCCGGCGACAGATCCACCAGGTCTTCCGGGTGCATGATGTAGTGGGTGAGACCGAGGACCTCCAGGCAGGCGGCCCAGAGATCTCCGATTGCCTCTTTTTCTTCCTCCAGTCCATGGTGGCGAGCGCCCGCGAGCAGCTGCTCACGACTCTCGTGTGCGACAT
Organism: Pseudomonadota bacterium; assembly: GCA_039714955.1. Taxonomy (GTDB): domain Bacteria; phylum Pseudomonadota; class Gammaproteobacteria; order Chromatiales; family Chromatiaceae; genus JASJBU01. The sequence continues at coordinate 2,924 of JBDLIF010000135.1, forward strand.
CCGGCTGAAAACTGTCCAGGGCGTCCAGCTCTTCGAGCTGCCAGGTAAACTGGCAGCCGGTAACTGGTTTCAGGGGATGTAACATCGCAGCGAGATAGACATCGCGCCGGAAGATCGGCCGTATCTGGCTCCGGCAGATCCTTTCGTCCACCTCCAGAGCGGGATCACTGTCCAACACCTGTTTGATGTCCTGATCGGTAATGCGTCCCTGGTGGTAGAACTCCCGGAAGTGCTCCTCTGGCAGAAAGCCGCGTGCGCCGGTGGTCTTCTCCGCCCGGGTTACTGCCTCATAAAAAGGTAACTGTTCAAAACTGTGCAGGGTGTTGTGATGGACGAAATCCCGGATCGGTGCCTGCGCTGGCAGGACGTGTTCAAGATGCTCGACGGCATCGCGCAGCTGCTTGCGAATATCGCTGGCGGTGGCTTTTTGATTACGCAATTTCCGGCCTCATCAGAAAGCGCCGGCAAAGATGTTGCTGTACTGAGTGACCGATGCCGTCATCAGGTTCAGGGCCTGGGCGGGCAGCACGCCGAGCGTGATGATGCCTGTTGATAATACCAGGGCGGCGAATAGTTCGTTGTAGCGCAGATCCTCCACTTCTTTCATTGAGCTGCGAACAGGCCCGGTAAAGAGCCGGCCGACGGTACGGATGGCGTAGGCCGCACTCACCATGATGCCGAGGCTCAGAGGAAGGATGTACCAGCCCCAGCGCTGGAAGCCGCCGATCAGGGCGTGAAGTTCCGCGACGAATCCCGCCGTGCCCGGTATGCCGACAGCGGCAATAAGGGCGAGTACGGTGAAGAAGGCGAAGCGGGGCATGACTCGCACCAGGGAGCTGTAGTCGTTTATGTCACGGGTGTGGGTGCGTTCGTAGAGCAGACCGATGAGCAGAAACAGCGCGCCGGCGACCAGTCCGTGGGCCACCATCTGCATCACTGCTCCAGTGAGGCCGACCACGTTGAGAGTGGCGATGCCAAGCAGCACCACGCCCATATGGCTGACCGAGGAGTAGGCGATCATCGCCTTCAGGTCGCTTTGGCGCCAGGCCAGCAGTCCACCGTATAGCAGGCTGATCAGCGCTATTGCCGCCAGCACCTCCTGCATGGAGATCACCGCCTCGGGCAGGACGCCCGCGATCCGTATCAGGCCGTAGGAACCCATCTTCAGGAGGATGCCCGAGAGCAGAATACTGACCGGGCTCGGTGCCTCCACGTGGGCCAGCGGCAGCCAGCCGTGGATGGGAAAGATGGGCATCTTGACGCCGAATCCCACTAAAAACCCGAGAAAGATCAGCAGTTGCGCATGTGCGGAGAGTTCTACCGCGCCGGCCGCAATATTGGCCATGGCGAAGGAGTGCCCGGGAACGCTGTCGAACAGCACCAACAGGCTGATCAGCATGAATACCGAGCCGCCCATGGTGTAGAGGACAAAGTTGAGGGCGGCGCCATGACGGTTCGCCCCGCCCCAGCGGCCGATGAGAAAGAACAGGGGCAGCAGGGTCAACTCCCAGAAGACGTAGAAGAGCGCCCAGTCCTGGGCCGTGAAGACACCCAGCATGGCCGTCTCCAGCAGCAGCATGAGGAAGTAGTAGCCCTTGATACGCTCCCGGATGGAGCCGGAGGCAAGAACGGCGATGAAACTGAGCAGGGTGGCCAGTACCACCATTGGCAGGGAGAAGCCGTCCACGCCCAGGGCAAAGGTGGCGCCCAGCCGTGGGTTCCACTGATGGGTCTGGAAGTATTGCAGGCCGGGGATGTTCGTATCGAATCCAGCCACCAGCCACCCCGAGAACAGAAGTGTGATGGCGGTGAAACTCATGGCCATCCATCGGATCATCCGCCCATCGGAGGACGGCAGGAAGAGAACAACCGCCGCACCGATTAACGGCAGGATCAACAGGATGGTGAGGGAGTGCATGCCGGAAACTTTGATTCAGAACTCAAACCAAATTAATCATAATCGCATATTAGAGCGTGCTTAAAAAGCTTTTGTGCTGTTGTATAACGAAGCAGAAATACCCAAGAGACAGGAAATCCCGAGAATGGGCACGGCACGAACGAAGTGAATGGCGCGCCCGAAGGGATCGAACCCCTGCCCTCTGCCTCCGGAGAGCGAAGGGCAAATCATGCGCCTTTATTTATCAACAACTTAGCGCATTCAGCCTCGCGCTATCGTGACTCAACGTGACTCAAATGACCTAAAGGTGACGGACTTGCGTCACGTTTTGGTCACGCCAGAACTGTACCAGCAGGCGCTTGCTCCGCCCGGGATTAGATTTTTCGCGCAGAAGCGAACCCTACGTCCTGGCCCGGCGTGTTTAGTCCGACGCTCTTAGCGCTTCGTGCTCAGTACGGCGCCATCCGCTGAAAGTAAATTCTTACCCCTGACCCCTCGAAACAGCGGCCGTCCGGATTCCTGGCGTTAGATTGGCACATGACGACTAGAATCAAAATGAAATCCGAACCGGACTTAACTGAATGCAACCCTCTACAGCAAAATACTTTTACCCGCGCCTCACGCTCCTGATGGCAGCCGCCGTCATGGCACTGCTGACGACCGCGATGGCCCGGGCAGAAAACCTCAGTTACACCATGAACCCGATCGGGCACGTGGCCGGGAAGGACGGAAAGACGCAAATCGTGATCGACGCAAAATATCAGGACGGGCTTTTGCGTCTCGACGACTTCTCCCATGTGTGGGTGATCTGGTGGTTCGACCAGCACGATAACCCAGTGCAGCGCCAAATTCTCCAGGTGCACCCACGGCGTGACCCGCGCAATCCCCTTTCCGGCGTGTTCGCGACCCGGGCACCGGTCCGGCCGAACCTGATCGGGCTTACCCTGTGCCGGATCATTTCGGTGCAGGACAACGTAGTCGAGATCGACGGCATCGATGCTTACGAGGGCACGCCGGTGCTGGATCTCAAGCCTTACATCCCTTCGGAGTCAGTTCCCGGGGCCAAAACACCGCAGCGATATTGACGAAGGCATTCAACCTAGAAACGGCAGTTGGACGACCACCAGGGTTGCGCATACAAACATTCCCCCGCCGAGAACGGCAGTTGCACAAGCCTTAACCAAAACCGGGTATCCACGTTTCGTCTCAGCGCCAACCGGGGGTCGTGGATCCGTCTGCGCGTCCGCTAAAGCGGATCCTAACGGTGCAATTCACCGGGGCCGAGCCATAGCGAGGTGTCCGTGTGGATTTGCTTGGTTACCTACCGCCTGCTTTTCTTTCCCCGTCGTCCTGCGTCCGACGTGTGATGAGTGTTCTATCGGTGTCAATTGTTCACCGGAGAATATCCCATGGTCACCCGCTTTGTCCTCAATGAGTCCACCAACCGTTATCGGCTCCACGGAGAAGCCACTGCTGACGAGATCTTGTCCCAGGTCCGGCGCATGGTTGTCGACCACCTGACTCGGCGATCCAAGCCTATCACTAGCCCTACAGATGCAGCGTCGTACCTGGCTGACTATCTCGATGGGAGTGAGTACGAGGTTTTCGCTGCTTTGTTCCTGGATAATCGGCACTGCGTCATCGCGCTACGTACCTTGTTCCGTGGCAGTATCGACGCCTGCTCTGTGTATCCCCGCAAGATTGTTAAGGAGGCCCTCAAGTGCAACGCAGCAGCCGTTATCTTCGCTCACAACCACCCCTTGTAACCCGTAACGTATTAGGTTACGCTTTCGCCCATGATACGGAGCTTCAAGCACAAAGGGCTTGAGAAGTTCTTCCTGAAAGGAACCAAGTCAGGAATTCAGGCCAAACATGCCGCCAGATTGAGGCTGATTCTGGGTCGGTTGAATGGTGCTACGAACCCGCAGGACATGGATCTTCCTGGACTCAGGTTACATGAGCTCAGTGGCCGCCGGAAGAGAGTGTGGTCAGTTTGGATTAGCGGTAACTGGCGTGTGACGTTTTATTTTGAGGGAATGGATGCACAAGAGGTTTCCTTGCCGATCAGGATGGAACCTTTTTTTTCAAACATCCAGGAAACACAACCGGACTCACCGAGATTGCCCCCGCTTTTACTGAAATAATGCCG
>JBDLIF010000136.1:0-6966 GCA_039714955.1 Pseudomonadota bacterium
CGATCTGATGCAGGATGTGGAGTTCAAGGTCTTCTCCGGGCCGGCGAAAGATCCCCATGGGCGAGTGGCGGCTCTGCACGTGCCTGGTGGTGCTGCATTGAGTCGCAAGCAGATCGATGGGTACACCAAGTTTGTGGCTATCTACGGCGCCAGGGGTCTGGCCTATGTCAAGGTCAACGAGCTGGCCAAGGGGCGGGAGGGTTTGCAATCACCGATCCTCAAGTTCCTGCCCGATGCAGCGGTCAACGGCATCCTGGAACGCACCGGGGCCAAGGATGGGGACCTGATCTTCTTTGGCGCCGACAAGGCCAGCGTGGTCAACGAGGCCCTGGGGGCGCTGCGCGTCAAGGTGGGTGAGGATATGGGGCTGATGCAAGAGGGCTGGCGTCCTGTTTGGGTGGTCGATTTCCCCATGTTCGAGTGGGACGATCAGCACGATCGCTGGAACCCCCTGCATCATCCCTTCACCTCACCTAAGCTGGACCAGCTCGAGCTACTGGACAGCGACCCGGGCAACTGTAAATCCCGCGCCTATGACATGGTGATGAACGGGGTTGAGCTGGGCGGTGGCTCCATCCGTATCCATCAGCAGGAGACACAGCAGAAGATCTTCCGACTGCTGGAGATAGGTGAAGAGGAGGCCGAAGAGAAGTTTGGCTTTCTCCTCACCGCCCTCAAGTTTGGTTGCCCTCCCCATGGTGGCTTGGCCTTTGGTCTGGACCGGCTGGTGATGCTGCTGACCGGTTCCAAATCCATCCGCGAGGTGATGGCCTTCCCGAAGACCCAGAGTGCGGCCTGTCAGTTGACCTCCGCGCCTTCGGAGGTGAGTCTCGAGCAACTGCGGGAGTTATCGATCCGGGTGCGCAAACCCCAGAGCGAAACAGCCGCTGGATAAAACCCGCATTACTCACAAGGCGGACCCAGACCGTTAGAAATGGCTTCAATAAGCAGGCACTCGCCAGAGATAAGATATTGATACATAACTTACAGCTTGTCCTGTTCGGTTTTTCGCCCAATCTGGCGGCGCATTTTGCCCGATCCTCCTCAAACCATAGCTATGGCTATGCTTTTTCGAACGATCGAACAAACTGTGACCCACAGGGATGTGGGAAGTGCCGAATCCCCAAGGAGAGGGATTCGGTCTTAGCCAGATTGACCGAAAATTCCGAACCCTTGTGAGAAATGCGGGTTCGACAATACAAACGACCGGAATCGGTACTGGTGGTGGTCTATACCATCGCCGGCGAGGTGTTGTTGCTGCGCCGCAAGCGTCCCAGCGATTTTTGGCAGTCGGTCACCGGCAGCCTGGGTTGGGGGGAATCTCCCATGCAGGCAGCGCGCAGGGAACTCTATGAAGAGACCGGCATCATGGCTGGCAGCAGCCTGCGGGATCTAAGACATACCGAATCCTTCCCGATTGTCTCCCCCTGGCGAGATCGCTATGCGCCGAATGTCCACTCCAATCGGGAGCGCTGGTTCGCGCTGCCTATCATGGGGCGTCGGCTGATCCACCTGAATCCTCACGAACATACCGAGTACCGCTGGGTCCAGCTCCACAGGGGGCTGCGGATGGCAAGCTCCTGGACGAACCGGAAGGCAATTCAATATCTGTTGTAATTGAGCCCACCACTTCTCACCTGCAGTCGAGGGTGGTGGGAAAAGGGAGCTTCAGTTCGGTGTTGAATTCGTACATAGTTGCCTCCAGCTGGTATGAAACGCACAATTTAGCTCAATGACGATTGCTTAGACATTGAAATTTATCAGATGAAGGGTTGAGGGCATGAGAGAGACCATCCAGCTGCAGACAGGCTCCCGTGAAGTGCTGGTGGATATCACCCGAGAGGTGACTGACGTGGTGAGGCGATCCGGGCATCGCAATGGCCTGGTGAGTGTCAATGCTCAAGGGGCCACCGCAGCCATTATGATCCAGGAGAACTGGGACGAAAGCGTGCAGAGCGATGTGGTCAATCTGCTGCGTCAGATGATACCCAAGGGCGTCTGGCTGCATGATGCCCAGGACGGTAACGGGGATTCACACCTCAAGGCAGGGCTGGTGGGACCTTCCGAAACCATCCCGCTGATCGATGGTCAGTTGGGTCTGTCGCGCTGGCAGAATATCTTTTTTTGCGAATTCGATGGACCCAGGCGTGACCGTCGTGTGGTCTGTACCCTGCTGGGGGATAAATAATGTCGGACTCGGGTTATCTCAGACACATACTCGACCTGAACCAATGGAATCCGGCTAATTTCCGTCCCTTGCATATCGCAGACAAAAGGGTTGGGCATCTGAAGCAGCCCATGTGGGAGGCCCTCGCCCAGTGGCCTGAACTGTTTCAGGTGGGTGAGGATGGCATAGCACTCCGCCCTGAATTAGAGGGATTCCAGGCACGCTCCCAGGCTCTCAGCCAGGTTGTGGAAGATCTGGTGGCGCAGGGTGTGATCTCGCATCGCCATGGCGAGCAATATCCGGTGACCGCCACAAGTCGGGAGCAGGCCTATGCCAGGATCGACCGGGCAGCCGCACCCTATTTCGGGTTGCGCGCCTATGGTCAGCATCTGAATGGATTTGTGCGTGGTGAGATGGGCCTGCAGCTGTGGATCGCGCGACGCTCGGCCGATCGGCGAAACTTCCCCGACAAACTGGACAACATGGTTGCGGGTGGACTCCCACAGGATCTGGCGCTGCAGGAGAACTTGGTGAAGGAGTGCTGGGAGGAGGCGGCCGTACCGGCGGAAATCGTCCGCCGGGCCAAGCCGGTCGGAGCTCTGACCTACTGCAGAGAAACCCCGGTCGGGCTGAAGCCGGATACCCTCTACTGTTACGACCTGGAGTTGCCGGCGGATTTCAAACCTGTCAACACGGATGGGGAGGTCGCCGAATTCTATCTGATACCGGTGGAAGAGGTGGCGCAGATCGTGCGGGAAACCGATGAGTTCAAACTGAACTGTAACCTGGTGATCATCGATTTCCTCGTGCGGCATGGGATCATTGCGCCGGAGAGCCCTGACTACCTGGAGATCGCCCAGGGTCTGCACGAAAGACTCTGACCCCGGTTTCTCATCAGCTGCATCGCCGAGTTAGAGGCATCTGATGTGAGATACTTTTCGTTCAAAAAGCTAAAACTCACCACGAAGCACACAAAGAGCACGCAGGAAATCCTTTGTTATTCAATTTACCTACGCAAACATTGGACAGCCGACATATATCTCCGCGGGTGTCGGCAGCAGGGATGCTGCCGTCAAGCCTACAGGGAAGTATTTACGGCGTCCCACGGAGGTATATGTCGGCTATCCTATGAACTGTTCAGGAATAAACTTTGCGTCCTTCGTGTTCTGTGTGGTGATTTTACGTTGCCGGACGACCACTAAATAGGCATAAGCATCAATTACTCATCTGATCCAATAGCGTCAAGTAGCTGTCTTGCCTGCTCGGTATATTTTTTTCGGTTGAAGATCACCTGACGGCGGCGCCCGCCGGTCTGGCGCCAGAGCATGGCGGCGCGAATGCCGGCCAGCAGGAGTGAGCGGATACGGCTTACATTGTCCGGATTTTGCAGATAGACCGGTTCTCCGCTGACCATGATGCGGGGTTGCAGGGTACTGATATTTTCGGCATAGATCTCCGCCAGCGAGGCGAGGATATTGGAATGGAGCTCCGGGAAATGGATCAAGCGTGCCTTGGTTTGCTGAATGCCTTCCTGTATCCGTGACAGCCTGTCGCTCTGGTTGGATAACTTTCGTTCCAGCTGGATCAGGCTGAGCAGATAGCCTGTGAGTTCATTGTCACGGCGTACCTCACCGCTCAGTTGCCGATAGAGCTCCCGCAGACCATGGGTAATACCCTGGAGCCCACCGAATACCTCCGTGACGCTGCTGGCGTCAATCTGAAACAGGCTGTGGATACTGCTGGACATGGCTTCGGAGTCCGCCATGCCACGTCTGGCAATCTGCTGAACCAGCGAGGCAGCCTGAAAGATACCCGCCAGGGCAAAGGTCCGATCCTGATCACTGTAGCTCATATGTATCAACTTTCCGCAGATTCAATGATACCGCCCCCCAGGCAGGTTTCCCGCCGGTAAAAGACGATGGACTGGCCAGGCGTGACCGCACGCTGGGCCTGGAAGAATCTTACCAGATAGCTTTTATCCCCGGTTTCCATGATCTCACAGGGCTGCAGGGGCTGACGATGTCGAATACGTGCCAGGCACTGGAATGGCAGCATGGGTGGCAGGCCTGAGACCCAGTGCAGCTGGCCCGCAGTCAGGGCGTGACTCATCAACAGTGGGTGGGCATGCCCCTGGGCCGCGATCAAAACATTTCGTTTCAGCTCCTTTCCCACCACAAACCAGGGGGCTTCCGGGGCATTTTTCATGCCGCCAATCCCCAGGCCCTGGCGTTGACCGAGGGTGTAGTACATCAGTCCCTGATGTCTGCCAATCGTCTGACCGTTGGGGTCCTCGATATCGCCTGGATTGGCGGGGAGATAACGGCTCAAAAAATCACGGAATCTGCGTTCCCCGATGAAGCAGATACCGGTGCTGTCCTTCTTCTTGTGGTTAGGGAAGCCGGCGGCTTCGGCCAGCTTGCGGACTTCACGCTTGACCAGTCCGCCCAGGGGGAAGAGACTCCTTGAGAGCTGTTGCTGGTCCAGCATGTAGAGAAAGTAGGTCTGATCCTTAGCCTCATCCACGGCACGTAGGAGAAAATACTCCCCCGCCTGTTCCCGCAGGTTTGCATAGTGTCCGGTGGCAATGCGGTCTGCCCCCAGCTGGTCCAGGGCATAGTCGAGGAAGGCCCTGAATTTTATCTCACGGTTACAGAGCACATCGGGATTGGGTGTGCGTCCGGCGCGGTATTCATGCAAAAAGTAGGCGAAGACCCGGTCCCAATATTCGGTGGAAAAGTTGACGCTGTGCAGGGGTATCTTCAGTTGGTTGGCAACTGCCTGGGCATCCGCCAGATCCTCAGCCGCGGAGCAGTAGTCCGCCCTGTCATCCTCCTCCCAGTTTTTCATGAAGAGGCCTTCGACCCGGTAGCCCTGTTCCAGCAACAGGAGGGCGGCAACGGCTGAATCGACCCCCCCTGACATGCCGACGACGATATGGCCCTGGTTCATCTATTGTCTCTCTGTTCTACGCCATTCACCTGGCTGTAGCCCTGCTAAGCGCCAGTGGCCGATGGCGGTGCGGATCAGGCGCAGGGTCGGGTAACCGACAGCCGCGGTCATGCGGCGTATCTGACGATTGCGGCCCTCTCTTATCTGCAGCTCCAGCCAACGGGTAGGGATGCTGGCGCGATATCTGATGGGGGGATTCCGGGGCCAGATTGCGGGTTCGTCGATGGGTTTCACCCTGGCGGGCAGGCTGAGACCCTCCTTGAGTTTTACTCCCTGCTTTAGCTGCTCGATGGCTTTAGCGCTAGGCACTCCCTCTACCTGCACCCAGTAGCTTTTCCAGGTCTTGGCCTTCGGATCGGTGAGACGATGTTGCAGCTTGCCGTCATCGGTCAGCAGCAACAGCCCTTCACTGTCCCGGTCAAGCCTGCCGGCAGCATAGACATTTTTAAGCGGAATATAGTCCGCCAGGGTTGAACGTCCGTCGCTAGCGGTGAACTGGGTCAGAACCCCATAGGGTTTGTTGAACAGGAGCAACATGGAAATTTCTGTGTTGAGATGTCCTGGCTGATCATTCAGGGAAACCCTGATGGAAGCCATGCCGGTTCTTGGAAATATCTCCCTGAGCCGCAGTAAACCCTATCTACATCAACCCTCAGTTGTCTGTGTCAAAGAACTGATAGTCATTTCGACCCGCATCCTTGACCCGGTAGAGTGCGATATCGGCATTGCGAATCAGGGCCGCAATCGTTTCACCATGGTCGGGATAGAGGGCGATTCCCATACTGCAGGAAGCGGCTATTTCTGTATTCTCGATGGCCACGGGTTGACGTACTTCATGGGTAAAACGACGGGCTGCTTTTGCCACATCCTCACTTGAATGGATATTTTCCAGTAAAACAATGAATTCGTCACCACCAAACCGCGCGGTATCCACTTGGCCATGAGTGATTGCATCGGTTTGTCTGAAGGTGGATTTCAAATACTCCGCGATGGCGACAAGTACCCTATCCCCAGCAGAGTGGCCGTGTGTGTCGTTGATCTCCTTGAAGTTGTCGAGATCAATGAGGATGAGTGCCAGGTTGTTATTGGTGCGTTTGCATCTTTCCAGGGCATTGTCAGCCAGGTCATGAAACAGGCGTCGGTTGGTCAGGCCCGTCAATGGATCGATATAGGCATACTCTTCAAGTTGCCGATTGGTCTGGGAGAGTTCTTCGACCAGTCGTTTGTTCAGTGCCTGCCCCTCCAGGGCCTTTTTCAGGTTTTTATGGAAGGCATGGCCTGTGACCAGCAGGACAATGGCAAAGGCTATTCCCAAGGCGCTGAATTCAAAATTGATTTGTTCAACCATCAGCAGTGCCCAGGCTTGGATTGCGATGAGGATAGGGATGGTAAAGGCATAAAAAACCGGCAGAATAACCGCGTTGTTTGGCATGGAGGCCACCGGCATGCCAACCAGGACAATCAGAATCAGCAGTTGTGAATAGAGTGGTAATGATGAATCAAAAAAGAGTAGCAGCATGGCCCAGCCCAGGCCGGCGAAAAATGTTATCGCTATATAGAGGTTTAACCAGGCAATGGCTGACCTCCTGTTGTCAAGTGAGCGCGTTCTCCTGTACTGCATACCCAGGCGGAGCAGATTGAGCAGGGTTACCGCAGCCAACCAGAGAAATAGATTTTTTGGGTCAACTGAATGGTAGAGGGCCAGGACAACGATGAGTGCAATGAGTTGATTGGAAAGCAGGGTGGTGGGAGCGTACTTGTAGAGTAAATCGAAAAGCTCATTGCGGATTTCGGCAGGGTGCTCAGGTGACCCGGAGAATTTTAAATCAGACATTGTTGAGCCCGCCTTG
>JBDLIF010000137.1:0-6939 GCA_039714955.1 Pseudomonadota bacterium
CCAATCTCCATTGCTGACAATCAACTGGTCGATTCGGCGGATGCCGCGACTGTGCAGATAGGGTATCAGGACCGCTTCGGCCGTATTGAAACCTGAAGGGAATGCCGGTCCGGTGTCGAACACCAGGACATGTTCGGCTGTTTCCACCACGCAGGAGAGCCCCTGACCCACATCCAGCAGGGTAAACAGCAGCGATCCCTCCTGTGGTCTGGCCGGTTGATTGAGTAACATGGGAGCGACCAGCAGCAGTCCCAGAGATCGCCCGGGCATGCCTCGCGGTAATAGGATAAAAAGGACCCCGGCAATAGCGGTAGCCCACACCCAGACCGGAAGATCCGGGCGGTAGACAAGCGCATAGGGAAGCTGAGACGCCCAATCAAGGCCATGCAGGGTGAGTTCCGTCAGGCCTCCGGTCAATCCGAGCAGGAAGCCAACCGGCAGGGCCATCAGACTGACGGAGAGTAACACCAGCGGCACCAATACCAGGCTGAACCAGGGTACCAGAATCAGGTTGACCAGGGGCGCGATCACCGAGGCCTTGTTGAACAGGATAAACAACAGGGGCAGCAGTCCCAACGCCACCACCCATTGGACCCTTCCCCACTGCCGCCAACCCACTGGGCGGCTTAACCGACCACTCAGGGAGAAGAGGATCACGGCAACGGCGCCGAAGGAGAGCCAGAAGCCCGCGGATAATGGGGCCCATGGATCCAGCAATACCACACCGAACAGGGCCAGGCAGAGAGAGCGACTCAAGGATAGCGAACGGCCAATCAACACCGCCCCCAAGCCCAGACAGAGCATGATCAGGGCGCGCTGGGTCGGCAGGGAGAAGCCCGCCAGGGCGGCGTAGACCGTAGCGGACAGCAGCGCCAGCCAGGCACCGGCCCTTACCGTGGCCAGTCTCAGCATGAGCCATTCCGAGCGACGCCAGAGCCACTGGCCAAGAAAAAACATCAATCCGGCAACCATACCGATGTGCAGACCGGAGATGGCCACCAGGTGATTGGTGCCGGTTCGGGTGAAGGCCTCCCAGTCTTCCGTAGACATGCCACCACGGTCGCCAATCGCCAGCGCCCGGATCAAAGCGGCTGTTCTGGCACCTTCGAACCGTTGATTGATTTCAGCGCCGATATGCATCCTCAGCCGGTCGAGCCAGCCAGCCCGGTAGCCATCCCCCAATGGCTGATTGCCATCCCAGTGCCTGACATATCCCGTCGCCTGGATGCCATGGCTGAAGAGCCAGCGGGCATAATCGAAGCCCCCTGGATTTTGCCATCCCCTGGGGCGCTTCAGGCGCACCTTCAACTGCCAGAGCTGGCCCGGCACAGGTGTCTGTTGCGTTTTATACCAACTGAGACGCACCTTTTCCGGCCCAGCGATATCACCCTGCAACGATTGAACCGTCGACACATCCATTTCAAACCGGGTGATCAAACCTTTCTGGCTGGGGATTGAGCTGATCACCCCGGTGAGGGTCAGATCCCTGCCCTCCAGTTCGGGCGGCAGCAACGCTGACAACTGAATGCTGGCATTCAGGAAAGACCAGCAAAAACCAGCCAGCAGAGCAGCGGCCGGTCGCAGTCTGGCGTAGCGCCAGCAGATAGGAATCGCCATGGCTGCCAGCAGCCAGCGATGATCGGGTAATAGGGGCAACAGGTGGAATCCCGTCACCCCCGCCACAAATGTGATCAGAATGAGATTCATGGAGCATCCCTGTCCTGTTGCGCAGGAGATGGGTCAGGTTATCCCGCAGGTCGCTCCTGTTCGATTATTTTTGTGGCGAAGTGTGAACCAGCATGCTTCAATAAACCTAACTTGGGGGGAACTTAGGGTTCGTTAATAAGAATAACAATCCAAACCCTTATTGACCGATTCCGCAATCACCATGCCGAAGCAGCTTATCAAGCGAATAACACCGGACCGCGAAGTCATTCGCAAGCACCGGCATCTGCAGATCTTCGGCAACCTGTTGCATGACGCCAATCTCTGGCATATCAATCGCCGCTCATCCGCCGGGGCATTTGCGGTCGGCCTCTTCATGGCCTTTGTGCCGGTCCCTTTCCAGATGGTTCTGGCCGCTGGCGCCGCGATTCTGTTCCGGGTAAACCTGCCCCTCTCCGTGGTCCTGGTCTGGATCACCAATCCCCTGACCATTCCGCCTATGTTCTTTTTTGCCTACCTGGTAGGTACCTGGGTGGTCGGGGTGCCGGCCAGCGCGGAGAATTTCGATTTCACCCTGGAATGGTTTAAAAGTGGCGGCTTGAACGGCATTTGGCAACCCTTTCTGCTGGGTTGTCTGATCTGTGGACTTATGGCCAGCGTCATCGGCTACTCCGCGATCCGGGGGCTCTGGCGCCTGCATGCGGTCCGCCAGTGGGAGAGACGCCGACAACAACGTATAGCCAGGCGAAAAATCACATCTCAGTAAGGTAGCCGTCTATCAGATGCAGGGTCTGATCCATCCGGGCCGCCAGATCGGGATCGTGGGTCACAATCACAAAACTCGTGCCCTGCTCACGGTTGAGATCGAGCATCAATGCATAGACCTGCTCGGCTGCGTGACGATCCAGATTTCCCGTAGGCTCATCCGCCAGGACGCAATCCGGGCGATGAACCAGTGCACGGGCCAGGGCGGCCCGCTGTCTTTCGCCCCCAGACAACTCGGAAGGTTTGTGCTGAATGCGGTCGGCCAGGCCTACCCGCTCCAGCATGCCGCTCGCCAACTCACTTGCCTCAGGCACCGACCTCCCGCCAATCAACAGCGGCATGGCGACATTTTCCAGCGCGGTGAATTCAGCCAGCAGGTGATGAAATTGATAGACAAAACCCAGATTCCGGTTGCGTAGCTGACCGCGTTCCTTCTCTCCCAGGCTCAGGATCTCGGTGCCCATCAGTTCGACACGGCCGGCATTCGGTCGATCCAGCCCACCCAGGCAGTGCAGCAGGGTGCTTTTACCAGAACCTGACGCACCGACGATGGCGATGCGTTCACCCTTTCGCACACTCAGGTCGATGCTGCGTAACACCTCCACCCGCAGATTGCCCTGGGAAAAGGTCCGCTGCAGCCCTTCTGAGCGGAGCACCAGCTCCGGGTTACTCATAGCGCAAGGCCTCCGCCGGCTGGGTGCGGGATGCCCGCCAGGCGGGATAGAGGGTGGCCAGTAGGGTGATCACAAAGGCGATAACGCCAATGGTGAGGATATCCTGCAGATGCGGGTCTGAGGGCAGCTCACTGATGTAGTAGATGCTCGGATCGAGAAAATCGATATTGAGGCTGCGCTCCACCCAGCTGACGATGGTCTCCACATTATTGGCCAGCAGGACACCAAAGATCATGCCGAGGATGTTGCCCACGAAACCGATGGTGGCGCCCTGGACGATAAAGATCCCCATGATACTGCCCGGGGAAGCACCCAATGTGCGCAGGATGGCGATATCGGCCTGCTTATCGGTCACCACCATCACCAGGGTGGAGACGATATTGAAGGCGGCCACCGCGACGATCAGAGAGAGGATGATCGACATCATGCGCTTCTCCGTCTGTAATGCGGAGAAGAAGTTGCGGTGCTGCATGGTCCAGTCACTGATGCGGTAGTAGCCTCCCATCTTCATGGCCAGATCGCGGGAGACCTGGGGCGCCTCATAGAGATCGGTGAGCTTGAGCCGAACCCCCGTCACGCCATCCTCGAGACGCATGAGCTTGGCTGCGTCCCGCAGGTGCAGGACCGCCACACCCCGATCATACTCACCCATGCCGACCTCGAAGATACCTTGCACGGTAAAGCGCTTCAGACGTGGCATGATGCCTGCCGGTGTGACATTGATCTGCGGTGTAACCAGGGTGATCTTGTCACCCACCGAAACACCGAGCACGAAGGCCAGTTCTCTGCCAAGGACGATGCCGTATTCACCCTCCTTAAGCCCATCCACACTGCCGACCTTGATTGCCGAAATCACGTCAGAGACCTTGCCCTCCTCTTCCGGCAGTATCCCTCTCAGTACCACGCCACTCACCTTCTGGCCATTGATCAGCATGCCCTGACCCTCCACATAGGGCGCGCTGCCAATCACACCAGGATAGCTATCGGCCTCCACCTGTACCTGCCGCCAGTCAGTCAGCCCACCCTGCACTGCCGAGATGGTGGCATGGGAGGCCATACCGAGAATCCGTTCACGGACTTCCTTGTGAAATCCGTTCATAACTGACAAGACAACAATCAATGCCACCACGCCCAGCATGATGCCAAGCATGGAGATCATGGAGATAAAGGAGATAAAGTGGTTGCGTCGCTTGGCGCGGGTATAGCGCAGGCCGATAAACAGTTCGATCGGTTTAAACATAGCTGCGCATTAAACCACAACCGATATTAACCGGGAATAAAAATCTAAGATTCCATCAATAGTTAGGCATGAGTGCTATATTCTTTCTTTAAGGAGTTTTTTAGGGAGTTTTTCATTATGAGACTTAGGTTCACTTGTTTCTTCGCCACCGCTCTGTTATTGGTTTCCAGCATCACTGTTGCCGATGTGCTCCTGCTCGACGCCATTGCCGAGTCACCCGTGAATAGTACTGAGGGCATACCCCGTCCATCCCGCGGCATGACCATGGATCAGGTCAAGGGCCGGTTTGGAGAGCCCCCCGCGTCCTACCCACGGGTAGGCGATCCCCCCATCACCCGTTGGGACTATCCGGAATACTCGGTATTTTTTGAATATCAGCATGTGCTGACATCCGTAGTCCATCAAAGATAACAGCCCACCCCAATGAATCGAAAGCGGGCCCCATAGCTGGGCCCGTTTCTTCCCCCTGTTTCCCTGATATTCGCAAAGAGAGACCAGCCTTGAGACAACGGCAGTGCGCGTACTGAAGGAGTACCAGGCCATTAAATGCGAAAATAACCGTTTATTTTTTGATCCCAATCACCTGCGATAAAGGAGATGACCTAGAAAAAAAGTCGTGAATGCTTTATATTCCCGAACGAACCAATAAAACAGCATGTAGGCTGTGTATAACAATTTCCATTCCTGGCGGGATTGGTAGGAGTCGCGGTGAAATACCTTTTTGTTCTGGCCATAGTGTTCTCATTGACACTGATCTGGCAAACAGCAAGTCTTGAAGAACGTGACTCCAATCTCAAAAGCGTTGAACACGAAGAGTTAGTGGTAGTTCCACCCCAGGCCACCTGACGGACCCCTCAAGAATTTATTTCTTTTCCCTGTTATCCACCGGTCAGTGCCATTACCCTGACTACCTCTCCCGGCTTCTCATTGAACTCATGGCGCTCTGGCTTACGTGCTATGGCTTGGAGTATCTCATCCTTTAGCTGAGCATCACTGTGCCCTTCCCTCAACAGGGGACGCAGTTCCAGGTTGTCATGTTTCCCCAGGCAGAGGTAGAGGGTACCTTCAACCGACAATCGAACCCGGTTGCAGGTTTCGCAAAAATGTTGCGACATGGGAGTGATAAAACCGATCCTCAGGTTCGTATCCCTGATGCGAACATAGCTGGCCGGTCCCGCGCCTCGCATGGCGGCGGGTTCCAGATCATAGACCTGCTCCAGATCCGTTCGGACCTGCTTGAGACTGACAAAGCGGTCCGTGGCACTTTTGCCCGTGTCTCCCACGGGCATGGTCTCGATAAACCGGAGGGTAAAATCATGCTCAAGACAGAATTGGACCATGCCAGCGATCTCATGCTCGTTTACCCCCTTCATCACGACCATGTTGATCTTGATCGGGCTCATGTCCACCTGCTTCGCCGCCATCAGACCTGCCAGCACCTGGTCCAGATTACCTTGGGTAATCCGATGAAAGGCTTCTTTATCTAGTGTATCGAGGCTGACATTGATACGGCTGACCCCGTTTGCCTTGAGGGTCTCTGCATGCCTGACCAGTTGCGAGGCATTGGTGCTGAGGGAAAGATCCTCGATATCTGGCAACCGGCCGAGCCGGCGTACGATCTCCGGCAGTTCCTGTCTGACCAGGGGTTCACCACCGGTTAAACGAACCTTACTGATGCCGAGCTCGGAGAAGATACGAATCACTCGTTCTATCTCGTCCACGCTCAACCAGCTATCCGGCTGGGTAAAGTTCTTAAACCCCTTTGGGAGACAATAGAAACAGCGGAAATCGCAACGGTCAGTCACTGACAGTCGCAGGTATTCAATCTTTCTGCCGAATGGATCCTCTAACATCAGCTCATCCTCATTGGATAAACACAGGTCTGGGATTGTAACTTATTTTTCACTTGAAGGCGGTCTGCCTTAACTTAATACAATACTGTATAAAGTACGAGTAACCTATTAATTTAACTAATATACCGAATATTGAAGCAATACCTTCAAAATCACTCCGGTCGTTGGTCAGAGCTACGGATCATGGTTTATTCGGCCTCGCCTGGCAGGTCCTCCGCCGGATCATACCCTGCAGGCAGGGAATGGGCTATGCCTTTATGGCAATCGATGCAAGTATAGCCGGCCTCCTCGGCCTCTTCGTGGCGCTCCGCGGAACGCTCCTCCTGGCGGTCGTAATCCATGGATTCGAAGTCGTGGCAGTTACGGCACTCGCGGGAGTCGGTCGCCTTCATGGTGCGCCAGACATTCCGCGCCAGCTCAAGGCGTTTCTCTTCAAATTTCTCTGGTGTATCAAGCGTGCCCATTATCTTATGGTAGAGTTCATTGCTTGCCTTGATCTTCCGCACGAATTTGTGGACCCACTCCTTGGGCACATGGCAGTCTGGACAGGTGGCCCGAACACCGGTGCGGTTGCTGAAATGGATGGTATCCTGCAGTTCCTCATAAACAGTCGCTTCCATCTCGTGACATGAGATACAGAACGCTTCGGTATTGGTCGCCTCCATTGCGGTGTTGAAGCCGCCCCAGAGAATGATACCGGCTACGATGCCGACAAGGATCAATACGAATCCACTACGCTGTT
>JBDLIF010000138.1:0-6922 GCA_039714955.1 Pseudomonadota bacterium
GTCCGGCAGCTGATATGCAAGCCACGATTTTGTAATAAAAATCGACATTCTTTAATCAAGATCACTGTTGTGGGTTCCCACGCAGGAGCATGGGAACCAGGTGAACTTAAATCACGTAAGACACGGTGTGGTCTGAATCGCATCCGAGTTTCGATTTCTCTCAATGCAGCTTCTTTAAACAACATTTCTTGTATTTCTTACCACTGCCACAGGGACAGGGGTCGTTGCGGCCGACCTTGGGGGTTTCGCGCACATAGGTGGTGGGTGGGGGTGGTTCATCGAGGAAGGAGAGATCGTTCGAATCCTCGAAGAGTGAATCATCATCCATTGGGAGTTCATCCTCCTCTGCCCAGCGGATCTGGCGGTTCAGGATGTTTTCCGGGTCATAGAATCTCAGTGGGTCATTAAATTGTTCCCACGCGAGATTGTCTTGCTTCTCGCGATAAGCCTTTTCTACGTCTTCCATTCTGTAATATGGGTAATCCTCTTGCGCTTCTTGTTGAACAGCCATCTCCTCGAGGATCTTGCGGTGAGCATCGCGTGGGAAGTCGAGCAGATGATGGGTTGCCAACAGCCGGAAGTCCCAGTCTTCGTTTTCATCCGATACAAATCCGGCAACCTGATTCAGCAGGTTATCGAGTGCATCGGGCCCTGCGGCATGGGCGGCTTCGATCAGACAGTCTACTGCCGTAATTCGCGGATACCAGTAGAGGTCGCGGTCGGTGGCTATCTCCTTCAGCGGCTCAGCGGCCTCCGCACGTTTATTACGGAACAGGGCAGGCCATGCGCCGCTCACCCAGTCCCACAGGTCGTTGTCTTGCGCTGTATCGATATGCCTAATGGCGTGTAACAGGCCCTGGGTGGCGTCTTCTCCAGTGATGTGACCGAGGATGAAAATGGCGTGCAGCAGGCCCCACCAGTCATCCGCATCGATATCCTCTCTCCAGTTTGCGGGGGCTTCCAGATGCCGGCGTAACAGTCCGGCGATGGACTGCCCGCGTCGGATGGCTTCGTCCACCACCTCTCTGGGCAGCATGTCGCCATGATTCAGGATGAGGAACAGCAGCTCTTCATCGCTCTGCTGCCGAAGCTCCTCGGGACTGAAGCTCGGCAGATCCTCCAGGCTTAAATCGGGAGCGTCCTCAATTGGAATGTCATAAGGATCTCCCCAATAGTCAGTGTAGAGGGACGATAGGGCCTGGTTAAACAGGGGAAGTGTTTTGTCAAGATAGTCTGGATACTCCTTGGAAGAAATGCCGAACATAATCTTCGCGGTCTCAGGTCCGGCTAATGATTGGACAAAAGCGAACTTCCTGATAGATTCTGGATACTCTTCATTGAGGGCTTCCCAGGCCTTCTCATTCAGGGCAATCGCCTTGTTGAACCCCTCCATCCAGAGTGCCGGATCTTCCTGACTGCCTGGATCACTGCGTAGAACGGCTTCGAAGCTGTTATCGGTGAGGTCTACAGCGATCTCGCCTACTGCTTCCCAGGCGAGTTCACCCAACTCCGTGTGATTTTCGACCGGATTGATGATAGTAAAGCCGTAAATCGTTGAGAGTATAGGCTCCTCCTCCACACCCTCCGGACCGAGGGCGATGGCGGTGAGGAAACCGTGCAACGAAACCCGATTCAGTGCATTGGGATGTTTGGCGCAGGCTTGTAGCAGATTTTTAAAGGTCCAGTTTGATGCTGACATGATGGGCTGTCTCAAGGAGTTTTTCTAGTGATCAGCATACCCCGAACCTGGGCAGTTAAAAATAGTGAGGAATCAAATCGATCCGGTAACGAATGCGCCGCCAGGGATTCTCTTCATCGAGCAGACGCACGATCTGTGCCTCCAGTCGTTCCCCACGATCCATCATCCTGGCCAGTGTCTTGTTCTCCCGGCGAGGCACATAACCCAGGTGTTCGTTCTTGAACCAGACAGCAATGGCATGGGGGTCATGTGGGTTGCCAGCTTCGCGGCGCAGCTGCAGTTTTTCTCCGACACGCAGGAAGGGCCAGATGCCGGAGGCTCGATGGTACTGGTAGCCGGCCAGAGGGGATTCCTGTAGCAGGATGCGCCGTGTGGTTTTCGCGGGAAGTTGATGTGGGTAGAGGCTTCCACCTATGCCAAGGCTTAGGCTTCGCAGCAGTTTGTGCGTGAAGGTGTGGCGTTGCATGGCTTTTCTCTCATGGTGTGGATGGTGAGAAGCAGCATAACCCCACCACAGGCTCATTTCGTGAGCCTGTGATTAAGAAAATCACCGGAAAAATCCCAAAAAAAAACCCGCGAATAATCGCGGGCCAAAGGGGTGGAGTGAGGAAGTACCGGTTATTTACAGCTCATTGTCATGACAATGACTGCAGGTGACCGGCTCACCTTTGCTGAGAGTTACTGTTCCGTCCTCATTGGGGAGGATGCGATCGGTGGCGGCCCGCGAGAGCACCGTTCCTTCACCATTCACGCCATGACAGGCGCGGCAGGCATCCGGATCGCTTTCCGCCAGTTCTTCATGTCCGCCGTCGGAGAAGCTGGTGTCGCCTACCGGGTGCATACCGTGCGGGCCTTCCAGGGTGTTGCCGAGATCGCCTTCGTGGCAGGTGCTGCACTCGGAGATGGTGCCGGTGTGACCCTGCAACTGGATGGCGGCTACGTTATCGTTGGCGTCGGGGTTCTTGTTCGGCCAGATACCGTGGGTGGCGCCATGGCAGGCCTCACAGAAGATGCCCTCATGGCCGGTGCTGACCCGGTAGAGCATCGGGTTGCCGATGCGCGGGTCGTCCGGGCCGGTCACCGCGGGGTTGTTCTCATCGATCACATTCTCCGCAAAGCGCTTGTTTGTGGGGACGATGGGGGTCGCCTTGGGGTCATCGCTGAGATAGGCCTGGAACAGGCGGATGTCATCTACATTGGCATCGGTGTCATAATTGTTGACCAGGGTACCCGCCGTTCCCACCAGGTTGTCCATGGCGTCGCCGGTGTGGCAGGAGCCGCAGCCCGGCTCATTGGCCCAGGGCACACGTGGCTGATCCGCATTGGTGTAGAAATCCCCGCCCAGCTCGAAGGTGCCCGGGTTATCGGGGCTGTTGTTTCTGGTGAAATCATCGCCAACCTGCTGCATATTGCCGTGGCAATCCTGGCACAGCATGCCGCCATTGGACATGGCGCCGCGCAGGCAGTCGGTACGGCGACCGGGATGGCACTGATAGCAGGTGGCTTCCAGGGCCTCTCTACGCTCCTGGAAGTTGACGATCATGCCCAGTTCGTCCTTGATCGCGGCAGGCATCTCGGGAAACAGGCGGTTGCCATCGGCATCGGTTACCGTGCCGTGATGACTGTGCATGACGTTTGACATACTCTTGTTGCTGACCTGTTCGCGTCCGTTGTGCAGGGTGTTGTCCGGGTCGTTTTCGGCTCCCAATGGGCCAAGCTGAGCCAGATCCAATGCCGGGGTGTAATGGCAGCGCTGGCATACCACCGGTTGTTGCTCGGTGAGGTCCGGTGTGTACTTCGCCCCATCCGGGTTGCCGGAGCCATGTTTCTGGTCATGCAGGCGCAGCAGGTTGAGGTCTGCCGCATACTCCTTGCTGATTTCGAGGGGCACGCTGTCCAGTTGGGGGTCGTCGAGTACGGTGGCTACATTGTCTCCGAGTCTTGCGGTCGCGGCGCCATTGCCGCCGTCAACGATGGCGTTGTGGCAGCTGCCGCAGTTGGCTTCGCCTGAGATCGGCACCACGGTGTCGGTCGAGGCGATAACCGCTCCACCCAACATGGCCTGGACCCGATAGAGTGGCCAGGGGTTCTCACGGCCGAAGTCGTCGAAGGCCGTTAAAGGGATGCCGGGTGCTTCGTACCAGTCCACGCCCTCCTTGACATAGCCAAACTGGAAGGCGGGGTTGATAAAGAAAGGCTGGTCGGTCACGAAGGCCTCGAATCGTTCGGCCGTATTCTCCATGTAGGGGCCATGACGTCCGGGCATGAACTGTTGATCGGCGGTAAGCGTGCCGTCACCCAGGTAGAGGCGCTCCACGTTGGGCATGGGCAGGCCAACGTCGAGGATCTCTTCGACCGGTCCGTCCGGAAAGAACAGGGGCAGTATGCCCGGCGGGTAGAAGGCATCATAGGCGACGCGGGCGACGTCCCAGAAGTTGGTCTTGTAGACACTGCCGTCCGGCAGCATGCTCGAGTAGACCGGACCGGAACCGGCGGAGTTGATGCCGCCGAGGATCGGGTCGTTTGGGTTGGAGGCCGCGGAGTAGAATACATCGACACCATCGGCCGGGGTCAGCACGTTGGGCTCGAGGCCCCTTTCAATGACGGTTGCATGGAGTACGTTGAAGGGGGGCAGGATGCTGGATACACGGGTGTCCAGGTCACCGCAGTGCATACCCAGGTCATTGATGGCAAAGATTCGGTAGTTGTCCAGGACAAGCGGTGGCTGTTCAGGCACCGGACTGAAGGGGAATCCATTCTGACTGGTGGAGTTGATGGAGACATTCGGAATGGCGGGTGGAGTTGGCGTGGTTCCGCCACCGGTATCACTGCTGCTGACGATAGTCCCGGCGTCACAATCTGCCGGTGCATTATGGATGTCGAGAATCGCAGTCTGGCCGTCTGATTGTGTGGCCAGCACACTGCAAGGCACACTGGTCAGGCTCCTTTCCCTTAACCTCCAACTGGAGCGACTCACATCAGTCGTGCCGACAAATGCTGAAGTAGCGGCGTTTGTGACGGATACCGATTCACCGTTCTGGCCTGATCCTCTCACCTCCAGCTGGGATCTGTCTGCATCCCATCGGGCCGAATCGATCTTGAAGTCAACAAGGGTCTGGGTTCGCCTGTTATTGTCAGGATCGGCGAATGAAACGGCCGAGACACCAACTGTAAGAGTGAGACAGGCAAACACTGTCTCCCAACGAATCTTTTTCACTATATGCTCCTCCGCTACATTCGGATTTAGGTATTGCTAACCAAGCATCTACAAGATGCCTTTTTGCTTTTTAACCGCCTCAGTCGCGCTTCCTTAATCCTGCGGCAGAATATATATGGGATAGATTTCCCAAAATAAAAACGACAAAATTCTTTCACTGAGACTTTCCTGTCGAGTCGTCTCATGAATCCATTCGTGCTGCTGAAATTTTTAAGTGATGCCAGTCCAGAGCTAGGGGTCAACGGGTGTTTCTCTAGCTGGACCGTTGACGTGCTTGAGAAGCATAGCAGAAATTTTAATACAAAGTGGGAAATTATTCCCATTTTATTTAATTTCCGATTTCAGCCCATATCCATGAATGCCTGGTCGTCAAATCCAACGGATCAGGATTCTGTGCAGACTTGAGATTTTCAGCTAAAGTCAAGGAGGTCTCCGCAGCATCAGTAGTTAATGTAGCAGAAAACCTTATAGAAAATGGGAATTAGTTCCCAATTGTATGCATTACCCAATTTTCTTGTAAGTTGGGTAGTCCTGTCAGGTTTGCTTCAAGGGTTTGCCGGATCTGTCTGTCCGGCCGTTTCCCGGGGTAACTTCTCCAGCGCCTCAGCGGCCCGTTTGGCGGCTTTTTTCTGCTCCACGAATTCGATGTACTCTTTGGGTGTCTGAGTCATACCGGTCGCCGGAGGATTATCAGAGGTCTTGAGTACATAGACGATCCCCAGGATTAAAATGATCAGAAACACGAAGAAGGCGGTGTTTTTCATGGATTCTCCCGGGGCAAGGCCTTTACTGGCTACAGACTGATATTCAGCCGTGCAGACTGATGATAGGCCATCCGCGAGTTTTGGCCAGTTCGGACAGGTTCTCATCCGGATCGACCGCTACCGGGTTGTCCACCGCATCGAGCAGGGGGATGTCGTTGTGGGAATCGCTGTAGAACCAGCTCTCTTTCAGGTCCATCTGGTTTTCCGCCAGCCAGCGGTTGAGCCGGTTGACCTTGCCCTCCCGGAAGCAGGGCTCACCCGCCACATTGCCGGTGTACTTTCCCTCGATCACCTCGGGCTCAGTTGCAATCAGGTGCCGGACCCCCAGTCGTTGCGCGATGGGGGCGGTAACAAAGGCGTTGGTGGCGGTAATGATCAGCAGTTCGTCGCCCGCCTCACGGTGTTTGTCGAGTAACCGGCGGGAGGCCTCTGGAATGATGGGATCGATCTTCTGGTTCAGGAACTCTTCACGCAGTCGGCCCAGCTGCCGTGGATCGTTGTCCCGCAATGGGCGCAGGGAGAAGCGGAGGAATTCGAAGATGTCGAGCCGGCCCTCTCTATACTCCTGGTAAAAGCGGTCATTCTCCCTTTCATATTGCTCACCGTCGACAATACCTTTCTCCACCAGAAAATTACCCCAGAGGTAGTCGGAGTCTCCCGCCAAGAGCGTATTATCGAGGTCGAAGAGTGCAAGGGCCATGGGGAAAACTCCTTATTTCTGGGTTCATTCTGCTACGTCAGTGTGATAATTATTATGCCGTAAACGTTACCGGAATTTTTATTATCAGCAAAGGCTTATGTTTAGATTGCCTTGCCGCTGATTGGGGTTTGTGAAAAAATTAAGTATTATGAGCGGTAGAACTAAAATAAGAGCTGTGTTTTGATCGATTCTGAAGGTTTTCGCCCCAATGTCGGTATTATCCTCTGTAACAACCAGCGCCGGTTGTTCTGGGGGAGACGCATAGGTCAGAATGCCTGGCAGTTCCCCCAGGGGGGTATCCAGAAAAATGAGAGCCCCGAGCAGGCCATGTATCGGGAGTTGGAGGAGGAGGTCGGCCTGGAACCCCATCAGGTTGAAATCATCGGCTGCACGCGTAACTGGTTGCGTTACCGGCTGCCGGAGCGGTTTATCCGGAAACATTGCGCCCCTCTCTGTATCGGTCAGAAGCAGATCTGGTTCCTGCTCAGGGCCAAGTGCAAGGAGGAGGCCTTCTGTCTGGACAAGACCGAAACCCCGGAATT
>JBDLIF010000139.1:0-6885 GCA_039714955.1 Pseudomonadota bacterium
TGGATGGCATTTTTTTCAGTGGTCGCGGCAATGGCGAGGCGGGTGCCTTCCAGTCCATCCAGTGAAGGCAGTTCCAGATTGCCGGCCGCGTCGGGCAGCAGGATCAAAAGGCGTTCGGTGCGCTGCCGGTTTGCGCCCAGGGCGCGGCGGATCTGGCGTACCTTGATCAACTGCTCCGTGCACTGCTCATCACACCGGCCTTCAGTCAAGACCGTCAGGGTCCACTGGTCCTGCAATGGACTCCAATCGAAGCGACCCCCTTCCCGGGTTTGCAGTGTGATTGTCTGCATCGCCCTGGGTGGATCGATCAGGGCGCCTTGATTGGTCCGGCCTGCAGGCAACCACTGCGGGTTGAGATAGAACAGCCAGGCCGCGATGGGTGGCAGGGCGAACAGGGCGATGAGCATCCACAGTTGCCGCATACTGCGCTGTCTGGTTTGGGTTTGAGTAGAGGTCATCATTTCGCTCCACTTGAAGCTTGTTTGTGAAGAGAGAGGCGTAGCCAGATCACCAGGGCAATCAGGGCGAAGGCAAACCACTGTATGGCATAGCCGATGTGCATGGCATCATTCGCCTGTGGCTGGGGCCAGCGACGAATGAATTCGTTGGAATCTCCCGGTGCCTGCAGGATCAGAAAGGGCAGGATCTCCAGCCCGGACCAGGCGGAATAGTGTTCCAGGGTAAGGAAAGGCCAGTGTGGTGTTGCATCTGTTGGTTCAAGCTTCAGGCTGAGTTCGAGGGCGGGGGGGTGCGGGATGCTTACTTCTCCTTCGATGATCAGCTCAGCCTGTGGGTTTGGGATGCTTGGCAGTTCATCCCGCTTCGGCCTGGGCATCCAGCCACGATTGACCAGCACGATCTGTCCCGTGTCCGCCAATTGCAGCGGAGTGATGACATGAAAGCCGGTTTTACCCTGATGCTTGCGGTTTTCGATAAGCACCGTTTTTTCACTCAGATAGCGCCCCGCGGCGGTAACCTTGCGGAATTCCAACTGTCCGGCAGCAGGCAGGTCATGGGTGATCGGCAGGGCTGGCAGTTTGCGCCGCATCTCCAGCGAAGCGGCGGTGCTGCGCTTCTGCTCGGCCCGGTCGAGCTGCCAGATCCCCAGGCCACAAAACAAGGGTGTCATTAATACCATGATGATTGTGGGGACTGCCTGGACACGAAATTGGAGGGTGGTGGTGGTCATACTGGACTATATTTAATAACGTAAAGATTCTGTTTCTTGATTAGAGCCAATAAAAAGTCCTGTTTCTCAGGCTTGGAGGAACTACCATGGATCTCATGTTCAAACTGCCAGTCATTCTGGTCCTCGTTATCATCGTCTTCTCACTCTTCGAGGGCATGTACTATCTGGCCAAGGATGATGGCAGCCGTGACAAGACCCGGGTGGTGCGCGCCTTGACCGTAAGGATCGTGCTGTCGATTGTGTTGTTCTCTATTATCATGGCCAGTTACTTCTTTGGCTGGATCGAACCTCACACCATATCGTGATTCAACCTAGAATCCTCAGTGGTCAACTGAGGATTCTAGGGCCAGGATCACAGCCAATAGACGAAGACAAACAGTCCCAGCCAGACCACGTCCACAAAGTGCCAGTACCAGGCCACCGCCTCGAAAGCGAAGTGGTTGTGGGCGCTGAAGTGGCTCTTCATGCTGCGGCCGAGGATCGCCATCAGCATGATCGCGCCCATGGTGACATGAAAACCGTGGAAGCCGGTCAGCATATAAAAGGTGGAACCATAGCCGCCTGTTCCCAGAGTCAGATTGAGTTCGGCATAGGCGTGCATGTACTCATAGGCCTGAAAAACAACGAACAACAAGCCCAGCGCGATGGTGGCGGCCAGACCCCATATCAGCTGTTTCTGATTATCCAGCTTCAGTCCCCAGTGGGCCCAGGTGATGGTGGCGCCACTGCTGAGCAGCAGCAGGGTATTGATGGCCGGGATACCCCAGGGGCCCATGGGAGTGAATTCACCACCCATCTGACCGGGCCCGCTGGAGGGCCAGTTGGCTTGATATTCGCCACCGTAGAGTAACTCGTTGGTGACGCCGAGATAACCCTCGCCACCCAGCCAGGGCATGGCGATCATGCGGATATAGTAGAGTGCGCCGAAGAAGGTCAGAAAGAAGAAGACCTCCGAGGCGATGAACCAGAACATGCCGAGGCGGAAGGAGGTGTCGACCTGCTTGTTGTAGCAGTCGCTGAGATTCTCCCCGATCACGTCCCGGAACCAGCCGTAGAGCAGAAAGCCGAACAGCAGCAGGCCCCCAATTACCAGGTACTTGCCGAAGCCGACCCCGTTCATGGCCAAGGCGGCGCCGATCAGCGTGGTCAGCAGTGAAACCATGCCGATGAGCGGCCATGGACTGGGGTTGGGTATGTAGTAATCGCCGCTATGTGCCTCTGCCGACATGTGTCTGTTCCTCTTTGGTATCTATCCAGTATTGATTAGGATGGGTAGTTATTGGGTTGTTACGATTGCCGGGAGTAATTCGGCTGCTTTTTCTGGTGTCTGACCGGCCTTCAGTCGCATGAAGCTGTAGGAGAGGGTCAGTGAATTGATCTCCGCGGGCAGATCCGCGGAGACCATGAAACGCAATGGCATGTCTGTCCGCTCGCTACCCTCCAGGGTTTGCTGATTGAAACAGAAACATTCCAGCTTGCTGAAATAGGCGGTTGCCTGCCAGGGCGCCACGCTGGGGATCGCCTGCCCGGTTATCATCGAACTGCTGCGGTTATTCGCCACGAAGTTCACCTCATAGATCCGGCCCGGGTGGACCTTCAGCATCGGGGTGGCCGCGCTGAAATCCCAGGGCAGGTTCGGATTCACCGTGGTGTCGAACTTCACCGTGACCAGGCGGGATTCATCAACCTCGCCGGACAGGGTCAGATTCCTGCCGACCTCGGCCCGCAAGGCGATCGACTGGGTGCCGGTGACCTGGCACAACAGGTTATACAAGGGCACCATGGCGAAACCGAAACCGAACATCAGCAACACCAACCCGCCCAATAGCAGGGTGGTGCGTCTGTTTTTGCGTTGGGCCTCGGTCGCCTGCATGCTCAGCCCGCGGCCTGATCGCCGACGATGCGGAAAAGGCCGGTCCAGAAGGGGAAAGAGGTGAGGAAGATGAACAACGCGAAACCGGCCAGCAGCCAGACCATGCGGATGTTCTTCCTTCTCAGCTCAGGGGTTTGATGCTCAGGTATTGCCATAGTCATGTTCCGAATTATTTGATTTGCGGGGCCACGGTCCAGGTGTGGAACGCAGGCGGTGAGTCGAGTTCCCACTCCAGTCCCTTGGCACCTTCCCAGGAACGGCTCTCGGCCTTCTTGCCGCCACGGATGGTCTTGATCACGATATAGAGCAGCAGCAGGTGGCTGAGGCCGAAGACCATTGCGCCGATACTGGAGACCACGTTGAACTCGGTGAACATCACGTTGTAGTCGATGATGCGTCTTGGCATGCCCGCCAGCCCCAGGAAGTGCTGTGGGAAGAAGGTGATGTTGAAGCCGATCACATTGGTCCAGAAGAAGAGCTTGCCGAGGCGTTCGTCATACATGTGGCCGGTCCATTTCGGCAGCCAGTAGAAGACCCCGGCGAACAGCCCGAATACCGCGCCTGGCATCAAGACATAGTGAAAATGGGCCACCACGAACATACTGTCGTGGTACTGCATGTCGGCGGGCACCACCGCCAGCATCACCCCGCTGAGCCCGCCGAAGGTGAACATCAGCACTATACCCACGGCGAACAGCATGGGGGTTTCGAAGGTCATGGCGCCGCGCCACATGGTGGCGATGAAGTTGAAGATCATCAGGCCCACCGGGATCGAGATGATGATGGTGCCGATCATGAAGTAGGTGACCGCCCCCAGGGACATGCCGACGGTGTACTGATGATGGGCCCAGACCACCATGCCGATGGTGGCTACCGCCAGCATCGCACCGACCATGGAGTTGTAGCCGAACAGGGGCTTGCGGGAGAAGGCCGGTATCACATGGGACAGCACCCCAATCGACGGCAGCAGCAGGATATAGACCTCGGGATGGCCGAAGAACCAGAACAGATGCTGGAACAGCACCGGATCGCCACCACCGGCGGCATCGAAGAAACTGGTACCGAAATGGCGATCGAACAGCAGCATGGTGACGCCACCCGCCAGCACCGGCACCACCAGGATCAGCAGGAAGGCGGTGACCAGCCAGGTCCAGCAGAACATGGGCATCTTTAACATTTTCATGCCGGGTGCGCGCATGTTGAGCAGAGTGACGATGATGTTGATGGAGGCCAGTACCGAGGAGATACCCAGCAGGTGGATGGCGAAGATAAGAAAATCCATCGACATGCCGACCTGGGTCGAGAGCGGTGGGTAGAGGGTCCAGCCGGTGTTGATCTGGGTGCCGCCGCCCGGGAAGAAGGGTACCACGAAGGAGAGCACCAGCATGGTGGCCGCCGCGGGCAGGATCCAGAAACTCAGATTGTTCAAGCGCGGCAGGGCCATATCGGGCGCGCCGATCATCATCGGAATCATCCAGTTGGCCAGTCCGGCGGCCGCGGGCATCACCGCGCCGAAGATCATGATCAGGGCGTGGTTGGTGACCAGGTTGTTATACAGATCGGGGTCGACCAGCTGGATGCCCGGCATGAAGAGCTCGGCACGGATGACCATGGCGCTGGCGCCGCCCAGAAACATCATGGTCAGGGCAAACAGCAAGTAGAGTGTGCCTATATCCTTGTGATTGGTGCTGAACAGCCAGCGACGCCAGCCTGTGGGGGCGTCGTGGTGATGAGCCTCATCATGGGTCATGGTTGTGGTACTCATGTCTCAGTTCTCCTCTATCGTGCCTGTTTGACGTCTGCTGGCTGCACGACATCACCTGTGTTGTTGTCCCAGGCGTTGCGCTCGTAGGTCACAATCGCCGCTATTTCAAGATCGTTCAATGAGCCCCACGCCTGCATCGCGGTACCCTCTTTGCCGTTGATGACTATGTCGAGGTGCTCGGCAAGCGGCCCGGTGACCATCGGCGAGCCTTTCAGCGCCGGGAAGGCCGGGGGCAGCCCGAGCCCAGTCACCTGATGGCAGGCGCCGCACTTGGTATCGTAGAGAGTCTTGCCCTTCGCCATCAGGTCATCCTTGCCCCACACCTTGTCCGCACTGGCCTCAGCGGCCTTTGCGACCTTGACGGCCTGCTGCTCCCCGGTCCAGGCGGCGAAGCGTTCCGGTGAAACCGACTCCACCACGATCGGCATGCGTGAATGCCAGGTGCCGCAGATTTCAGCGCACTGGCCGCGGAAGATGCCTTCACGGTCCAGCGAGACCCAGGTTTCCGTGACGTATCCGGGAATAGCGTCCTTTTTCACCGCCAGTTCCGGCACCCAAAAGGCGTGCAGCACATCGGCGGAGGTATGCAGGAAGCGGATCTTGGTGCCGGTTGGCAGCACCAGGCGGTTGTCCACCTCACGCAGATAGAGATCGCCTGACTCTTCCTTGGGGATATAGCGGCTCTCTACCTTGATACCGGAATCGAGGTAGTCGAACTCCCACCACCACTGATGCCCGGTGACCTTAACGTCCATGATGTTCTCCTCCTTGGGCACCTCCCAGACCTTCTTCAGCACCGCGTCCGCCTTGCCGGCGATGGTCAGATCCACACCCAGCACCAGTACCGGCACGAAGACCCAGGACCACTGGCCAAACCAGGAGGTATGGAAGTGCTGGTCGGCCTGATAGCCGCGGCTCTTGCGGTGGAAATAGAGGGAGTAGAAGACGAAGGCGAAGACGATGATCAGCAGGAACGTGGCGATCTGCATCGTCAACATATGGATGTCGTAGATCTCCTGTGCCACAGCGCCGGCCGGTTCCGGGAAGTTGAGGCCGTACTCCGCCTGGGCGACCGATGCGGTAATCAGCCCGATCATCAGCAGCGCATAACCACTGATGATCCTGAGGCGATTCTGCCGTTTATCCTTACTGCGGCGAGCAGGGGAAGTGGAATGTTTCTGATTGTTTGTATGGTGGTTGATCATTCTGGTTAAGCACCCTGTATTGCGCAGCGTAGATTTTTAGCAAGCGTATCCCGCTCGCTTTCGATGAGGTATTTGCCGATCTCTATGAAATTGCCATGAGAGCCGATGAAAAGCCGGCTGGGATACCAGCCTTTTGGGTCATGCGTCTGAACTATCTTCGACCAGGCCTTGGGAAAGCAGGCCTGCTCTGGTCCTTGCCGGCCAGCGTGAACCGATATGCTGTCATTGTCGATCTGGATGACCTGCTGTTGGTGGGCATGGCAGCACTGCAGGTACAGGCCAAGGCCGATGACCAGCAGTTCGAGGCCGGCGAAAGGAACCACCAGCCAGGCCCCCAGACTGAGAAAATAGCCGGCAACAGCGGTCAGGCAGAGGGCCAGAAACAGAAACACCAGCTTGGTCTTGTTCCAAGAGAGGTTTCTGTTCGGCTGAATCACCAAAACTACGCCATGACGGTTGCATTCCGCATCCGCTAGAACCATATATCTCCTCACATATAAACGGACGACTGACGGATGCTGCTTTTAGCGTCAGTTAGTTATTAGGGTCGGAAATATGGCAAATCACACACTAAAAGGCAATAACTAAGTTGATTCCTAAGGTATATTCTCTATTTAAGTTATTTATACCTGGAAAAAATCATGAGTTGGGTGGGTCTGATGTAGATCTATTAATTCAAGTTTCGAAGTTCAAACGGGGAGCGGAGAGGGAGATAGCGTTTTGAGACACGCTGTTAATACTAGCCTGTAAGCTCGACTGCGGCCTTCCTTGGCCGCGGACGCTCTCAAAACGCTATCTCCCTCTCCGCTTGATGTCTCAAGCGTGATCTTCGGACAAATCATTAGGTGATTAG
>JBDLIF010000140.1:0-6828 GCA_039714955.1 Pseudomonadota bacterium
CGTGAATACGTCCTTGTAGGCTTGATTGCAGCCTCCATGCTGCAAACACTTCTTTCAGAACGACCTGAAATCAGTATGTAATTACTACTAACTACATATGCTGAATAGATACAAGGCATCTAGTTGAAAAAAATCGTAATAATGGAGGCAATATGTCAGAAATCGTAGATATTCGTGGGCGGGAAATCCTGGACTCAAGGGGCAACCCCACCATCGAGGCCGATGTCATTACCGCCGATGGGGCCATTGGACGTGCCATGGTGCCGTCCGGCGCCTCCACCGGCTCCCGCGAGGCCCTGGAGCTACGGGATGGCGACAAGAGCCGTTACCTTGGCAAAGGGGTGTTGCAGGCTGTCTCCAACGTCAATGGTGTGCTGCGTGATGCCCTGATTGGCATGGAAGTGGCCGATCAGGCGACGTTGGATAACCGTATGTTGGAACTGGATGGCACCGACAATAAGGGGAAACTGGGGGCCAACGCCCTGCTGGGCATCTCCCTGGCGGCGGCCCATGCGGCGGCCCAGGAGCGCGCATTGCCCCTCTACCGCTCCCTCTCCGCCGGTCCCTACCGCCTGCCGGTGCCCATGATGAACATCATCAACGGTGGCGCCCACGCACAGAATTCGGTGGACCTGCAGGAGTTCATGATCCTGCCTGTAGGCGCCGGGTCGGTGCGCGAGGCGGTGCGCTACGGAGCAGAGGTCTTCCACGCCCTGAAGAGCGTGCTGAGTGGTCGAGGCATGGCCACCGGGGTGGGCGACGAAGGTGGCTTTGCGCCCGATCTGCCCTCCAATGAGGCCGCCATCGAGGTGATTCTGGAGGCGATCGGCAAGGCCGGATTCGAGGAGGGCAGGGACATCTACCTGGGCCTGGACGTGGCCAGCTCCGAGTTCTACCAGGATGGGGTCTACAATCTGGCCTCCGAAGGCCGCAAGTTCAGCGCCGAGGAGTTCACCGACTACCTGGCCGGCTGGGTCGATCAGTACCCGATCATCTCCATCGAAGACGGCATGGATGAGAGCGACTGGGATGGCTGGAAGTATCACACCGAGAAACTGGGCGGCAAGGTACAACTGGTGGGTGATGATCTGTTCGTAACCAATACCAAGATCCTGGAACGCGGCATCAACGAGAAGGTCGCCAACTCCATCCTCATCAAGGTCAACCAGATCGGCACCCTCACCGAGACCCTGGCGGCGATCGAGATGGCGCGCAAGGCCGGCTACAGCGCGGTGGTCTCCCACCGTTCCGGTGAGACCGAAGACACCACCATTGCCGATCTGGTGGTGGCGACCAATACCGGGCAGATCAAGACCGGGTCACTCTCCCGCTCGGACCGGGTGGCCAAGTACAACCAGCTGATGCGTATCGAGGATCAACTGGGTGACGAGGCGGTCTATGCCGGGGCCGAGGCCTTCCCGGTAAAGATCTAGCCCTAGTCCTTAGGGGGTTCCCACGCTTTTCGTGGGAACCATGAATGTTTGTTTTGATCTTCCCCTAAGTAACCGCATACGAGAAATCGCGACCGTCGGTGGGAAGGAACCCACCGCCGAACGTACAGGGATGTATTCACAGCGTGTCGCGATTACTCGTATACGGTTACATTTGTAACTATTAGTTTATGCGTATCCTCATTGCCATCCTGCTGATCGTGTTTGTGATGTTGCAGTATCGCCTCTGGGTGGGGAAGGGCAGTCTGGCGGAGGTTACCAATCTCCAACAGGAGATCACCCTGCTGAACAAGGAACTGGTCAAACTGCGGGAGCGAAACCGCGCCCTGCAGGCGGAAGTGGAGGATCTGCGCAGTGGGCAATCCGCCATCGAGGAGCGAGCGCGCAGCGAATTGGGCATGATCAAGGAGGGAGAGATCTTCTACCAGGTCGTCGATACCCCGGCTGAGGGGCATGAGGAATAGATTCTGGGCGGTTGTCCCCGCCGCTGGGGCAGGTAAGCGCATGGCCAGTGAGATTCCGAAACAGTATCTACCCCTGCATGGCCGCCGGGTGATAGAGCACAGCCTGGATCGTCTGCTGTCCCACCCGAGGGTAGAGGCGGTCTATGTGGCCCTTTCGCCAAATGACGATTGGTGGGTCTCCACGATGCACGCGAATGCTTCCCGGGTGATCCGTGTAGACGGTGGTGCCGAACGCTGCCACTCGGTACTCAATGCCCTCGACCTTTTATGCCAGCATGCAGACCCGCAGGATTGGGTGTTGGTGCACGATGCCGCCCGCCCCTGCCTGAGGAGGGAAGACCTGGAGCGGCTGATCGATTGCCTCGAGCAAGACCCGGTCGGTGGGCTCCTCGGTGTACCGGTGCATGACACCATGAAACGGGTGGATGAGAAGAGTGGCAGGGTGGCGGCCACCCTGCCCAGGGATCGGCTTTGGCACGCCTACACCCCGCAGATGTTCCGCCTTGGGGCGTTGCGTGCCGCGTTGCAGGATGCCCTCAAGCAAGGTCTGCTGGTGACCGACGATGCCAGCGCCATGGAGCTGGCGGGCTACCCGCCAAAAATGGTTCAGGGGCACTCGGACAATATCAAGATCACCCGGCCCGCTGACCTGGCCCTGGCTGAATTCTACCTGGCCCGCCAAGCACTCCCCTCAGGGTAGCGCCTATAACGCTCGATGCATTCTTTAGTTCGTTCATTATTCAGCTAGGTTTCATGGCGCTTTGACGTTTGCGCCCCGACATCTGAACCAGACCTGAAAGACACGCCGTGAACAGGTCCATGTAGGCTCGGTTGCGGCATCCTTGCCGCAAACGGTCTTTCATGCCTGGTCCAGATATCTCTTTTACAATATTGTGAAAATAACATTTGTAATGACACAGGGTCGTAGCTGAATATGGGACCTTATGCATAGTTATTTTATGGTTTAGATAACGCGCCCTTTACGGCGAAATGGGGAGGCAGCATGCGGATTGGTCAGGGTTATGATGCCCATCGGTTTGAAGAGGGCGGCAGACTGGTGCTGGCTGGGGTGGAGATAGCACACGATCAGGGACTCAAGGCCCATTCGGACGGGGACGTGTTGATCCATGCCTTGTGCGACGCCTTGCTGGGCGCCGCCGGCCTGGGGGATATCGGGCGCCATTTTCCCGATTCCAAGGCCGAGTATGCAGGCATCGACAGCCGGGTTCTGCTGCGAACCGTCGTGGAGCGGCTGCAACTAGCAGGCTTCAGGGTTGGTAATGCGGATCTCACGGCCGTGGCTCAGCGGCCCAGGCTCGCCCCCTACATTGAGACCATGCGGGGCCGTCTGGCCGCCGATCTGCAGGTCGATGTCTGCCGGGTCAACGTCAAGGCAACCACCACCGAGGGGTTGGGCTTCACCGGACGGGGCGAGGGCATTGCTGCCTATGCCGTCGTCCTGCTAGAGGAGTAGACCGATTGTCCGGTCTTGTCTGGCAAACCCTAGCTGAGATGCCTTGTGCTTTCGGCGGCCCCGTGGGCAGGGGCGTGATCCGCTCCACCCCGGATGATTTCCGGGTCGATGAGATCCTCGGTTTCGAACCTGACGGGGAGGGCGAACATGTCCTGCTGCAGCTACGCAAGCGGGAGACCAATACCCTCTGGCTGGCCAGACAGCTTGCCAGGCTGGCCAAGGTTCCCAATCGGGATGTGAGCTATGCGGGGTTGAAGGACCGACATGCGCTGACCAGCCAGTGGTTCTCCGTGCGTCTGGCCGGTCAGCCGGAACCGGATTGGCGAGAGTTGGAGTCAGAGCAGGTCGAGCTGCTCAGGGCTGAACGTCACCTTCGCAAATTGCGCATTGGCGCCCTGCAGGGGAATCGGTTCCGGCTACTGATACGCGAGCTGAGTGCCGATAAATCCGCTTTGGAACAGCGCCTGCGACAGATCCAAAACGCAGGCATGCCCAACTACTTTGGGGAACAGCGTTTTGGCCATGACTACGGTAACCTGGATCAGGCGACGGCCCTATTCGAACACAGGTTGGGCAAGATCGACCGCAAGCTACGTGGCCTGTTGATCTCGGCCGCCCGCTCCCAGCTCTTCAACCAGCTGTTGGCTGCCCGTATCGAACAGGGCAACTGGAATCGAGCCATGTCGGGGGACCATATGAAACTGGCGGGCAGCCGTTCCGGTTTCCCCATCGAATGGGTGGACGAGACGATCAGCAAACGCTGCCGGGAGTCGGATATCCACCCCTCCGGCCCGCTTTGGGGGCGTGGTTCTGCATTGGTGAGCGGTGAGTCACTGCAGCTTGAAGAGGCCGTGCTGGCTCCCTTTGCAACCTGGCGCTCCGGCCTGGAGCATGTGGGTCTGGAACAGGATCGCCGTCCTTTGCGTATCCGGCTCGATGACCTGAACTGGAGATTTCCCGACCACGACAGCCTGTTGCTTGAATTCAGCCTGCCTGCCGGTAGTTACGCAACCGTGCTGTTGAGAGAGCTATTGAAGGTCGACTCAGCCAACCTGTCATGACCGGGTGTCTTTATGATTGAGAGGGTCAAACGGTTATGAACAGAAAAACCTATAAGGGTGGCTGCCTTTGCGGCAAGGTTCGTTTTGAAATTACGGGCGCAATAGAGAACATCATCTATTGCCATTGCTCGCAATGTCGCAAAGCACAGGGGAGCGCGTTTGCAACAAATGGAAATGTGGATCTGGATAAATTCAAATTCACTTCAGGGGAAGATGAGCTGACGGGTTATGCAGCTACTCCGGGACAAACAAAATACTTCTGTAAACATTGTGGTTCACCGATCATCAGCAGGAATGAATCGAGCCCGACTAGGGTGAGGGTCCGTCTTGGTACAATTGAATCGGCTATCACTGAGAGGCCCATGGCCCATATCTTCGTCACCTCAAAGGCGAACTGGGAGGAGATAGCGGATGATTTACCCCAATACGCGTCGTATGAGCCAAATAGATAGCTTCATCGGCCATCGATTACATACAAACAGAATGGGAAAATCTAGCTTTACAGGTCTAAATCTCTGATAGAGTCTGAACCATAGAGTATTGATGAGTAGGCCAGTATGAACACCTCCCTGCAACAACTCTGCGAAGCGGTTCAGAGGAACTGCCATATCTCGGACGCCCGACAGGGCGCTGATTACGGGCTCTGTACCTACCTGATGAAGATGCGGGAGTATTTCCGCTGGGAGCAGGGGCTAGGTTTTGATGTCTCATTGCCCCGAGAGGAGGTGGGGGACTGGTTGACTGAGCGTGAGGCGCTGTGGAATTCTCTGGCGGATAAGGAGCTTGTCCATTTGCCACTGGCGGATGAACGCTTTGATCCCTTCGAGGTAGATGCCATCAATGCCGAGTTGGAGCCCCTGGGGTTGGTCTACAGCGCAGGTTATGGGGTAAAGAACAAACCGCTGTTCTTTCTGGGCCACCTGGAACGGCGCGAGCAGCCGGGAACGGTCTCGGTCTGGGTCTCGGGGCGGGAACTGGCCCGGGATCTGACCGCGCCGGCCGCCATGAACCAGGGTGAGCGGATCTTTATCCGGCGTGAATCATTCCGTCGCCTGTTGTGGGAAAAACTGGAGAGCTGGCGTTGGCACCGCCCGGATAACGCCCTGGGTCGCGCATTTGCCTGTTATGACTTCGAAAACGCCCTGGAGAGCTCCCTCGATGCCATGGTTGAGCAGGAGCTCAATGCAGTGCTGCTGCATGAGCAGGGTGAATATCAGGTGAGCTGTGAGGTTGGGGATCGCTGGAACCAGCTGCTGTTGGACTTGGGGTATACCCCGGCGGAGTTGATGG
The DNA here is from genome assembly GCA_039714955.1 of Pseudomonadota bacterium. Lineage (GTDB taxonomy): Bacteria > Pseudomonadota > Gammaproteobacteria > Chromatiales > Chromatiaceae > JASJBU01. The sequence goes on from JBDLIF010000140.1 coordinate 5,741, forward strand.
CCAGGGCAATCCGGGATCACTGGGCCGACTGTAGGGTGACCCTGCCCGAGCTGATCCGTCAGTCCGATGCGGCCTCCATCCATTTCTATGTGGGTGGTCTCAGCGGGATGCGTAAGAGCCTGTTCCCCAAACTGCAGCAGGCCTACGAGCAGTGGTCGGAAAGTGGGGACTGGCAGCTACTGGAACAGGTTGCCTTGCAGGGCAGGAATCACTGGTCGGGCCTGGCGCATGAGCTGTTGGATCTGCATGAACAGCATGGCAATGCGGCCGCCCGGCCGATCAAGGAGCTGGTGGAAGGCCGTTACCTGTAGCTCTGTTCAGCAGTTGAGCTAATTGAACTGGGTCTCCTGGGGTTCACCGTTGTTGTCGATGATCACCTGTTTCACGCCATCCATGCGTGAAACGATATAGCCCCCCATCAAGAGGGCCAGGCCTTCATTGTTGGACTCCAGGGCGGAGAGCAGTTTGTCGGCTGCGATCTGACAGCGCTGTGTCTGGGTTGGTTTTTTTACGAATCGCTGTCCCAGACGCCGACCCTGGTCCATGTCCTGGTCCATCTTGTCGAATGAATCCCCCATGGCCTGCAGATAGTCGTCCGTGATCTCCAGATTCATTGACCAATCATCGATATTCAGATTTAGTTGCATGGTTCGCCCAACTTCTTGCTGAAAAAAACAGAATCATCTGACTCAATGAGGATAAAATCAAGCGTATGAATGCTCCGGAATTGCTCGCCCTGGTGGAGTTGGGTGGTTATCCCAACTTTTTGCCGCTGTATAAACGCCATGGTTACCAGGTGGAGATGGTCAACTCGGTGCGCAAGGCGCAGGCCTGGCTGAAGAGGCACCAGCCCAAGGTGGTGGTGGCGGAATTCTATGTGGACCCCCAGTTCCGGGACCGTTTGAGCAATCTGGAATCCCTGCTCGCGACCCTGCAACGTTATGATAATCAGGCCAAGGTGATCGTGTTTATCGATCATCACTATCTGCAGAGGCTGGAGGGGGTGAAGCAGCGTTACGCCATATTCGGCGCGCTGGATTTCCCCATCCGGGAAGAGCGGTTGGATGCAATGTTGAGCCAGGTAAAGG
>JBDLIF010000141.1:0-6821 GCA_039714955.1 Pseudomonadota bacterium
AATTCATCGCGGCTGAGCAGGCCGGTCCGGTGTTGTTCCTGGAGCCAGGAGAGACGCTCTGTATTCTCCAGAAACTCAACAGCCTGGGAGACAAAGAGGTGCAGCTTGTTGCCTTGCCTCTTGTGCCCATTGATAACGCAGAGGGCGGTTTGTGCCGTCCACTGGTCGATCCTGCCGATAACGCCCAGTCTCTCGGCTGCCGGGATGAACATACCCGCGGTATACAATTTTCCTTCCGGCTCCTGCAGACGGATCAGGGTTTGATAATGGGCATGCGTGGTGCCCTTCAGCGCCACCATCGGCTGGAAATAGATCTCGAGGTAACCCTTCTCCAGGGCTATCAGGATCAGTTTTTTGAGGGACTCATCCGCCTCGGTGGGAGTGGTTGGTCTGGCTTCGAGCGGCTGCAGATAGACTTGATTGCCGCCGCTATTCTGCGCCACCCTGCTGGCGAGCCTGGCGAGGGAGAAGAGGGTACTCGCGTCCTGGTCTCCCTGAGTGATGGGGTAGATGCCGATGCTGAGGTGGGCACCCAGGGTATGGTTCTCTACCTCGATGATCTGTGCGGCAATCTGGCCGCAGAGCGTCTGGCCGAATGACTTCAGCTCGGCGATCGATGCACGGCTGGCAAGCAGGCCGAGGCTGTTGTCCCCGAAACGGCTGAGTAGATCCCGCGGCTGCAGAAGACGCCGCAGGTCTCTGGCGACCTCGGCCAGCACCACATCCATGCCGCCGATCCCGACCTTTTTGATGACCTCATCGGCATTGTCAACATCGAGATAGAAGACGGCGGCTTGCTCATTTTCTTTGGGGGTTGAAAGCAACAGGCTGTCCAGTCGCCGCATCAGATAGTGGCGGCTCAGGAGATCACCTCCATCATCGCTGCCGCTGTACCTGCCCGGCCGCTGAGTGAGCTGTTGGGCACGCTGAATCCTGTTGGTAACGGTTGAAATCAGATGTTTTGGGCCGATGGGTTTGGCGAGAAAGTCCTCACCGCCAAAGCTGAGGGCATGCAGCTGCTTGTCTACGTCCTGCTCCCCGGAGAGAAACACGATGGGCGTGTCGACGAATTCGACCTGTTCACGAATGATCCTGGTGAGTTCGGTGCCGCTGGCGCCCGGCATATAGAGATCCATGAGTATCAGATCGGGGCGGAAGTCAAAGAGTGCCCCCATCACCCGCAACGGGTCGATGACGCTGCGGCACTCAAAGTCGGCCTTGCCCAGGATGGCGGAGGCGAAGTCCGCTTGGGCCGGGTCGTCCTCCACGATCAGGACCCGGTATGCCGCCTGGTTGCTTGGGGCGGTCAACTCCTCCATGCGGTTTGCCACCACCAGCGGCTCGATGGGGAGGGTCCAGAAGGCCTTGGCCTCGGTGCGCATGGCGGAAAGGCGGGTTTGCAGATCGTTGGAATCCGCGATGAAGGCCACCGGCAGGCCCGGCCGTCCGCCCGCTTTGTGCCAGAGGCCCTCCTGTTTGGATTCAGGGTAGAGTCTCGTCAGCCATTTTATATGGCTGATCAGGGCAGTGTGGGAGTCCTGCTGCCTGCTTTGATAGGCAAACAGGGATTCGACATCGGGTAGTGACTCCACCTGAAACTGGCAGGCCCGCAGGCCTTGTAGCAGGCCAGGTGTAGAGGCCTCGTCAAGTCCAAGCAGGAGAATCTTCTGTCCACCATCAGTCTTGGGAGAAGGCGCGTCACTCTCTTGGGAGATGTTGCCTGGTGTCACCCGTTTACAGGCCTGCATGACGGCATCTCGGAACGCGTGGACCAGCCCATCCAGCACCACGATATCGTCGTGCGGTGGTTTATATCCTGTTTCCGTGTATTCGGAAAGATTCGACTGCAGCGATTTTCCATTCTGCCTGATCCGCGGAACGTCAAACTTTTCACCAGCCTCCGCCAGGGTATGAATCCTCTCCAGCAGGGCTGTCAGCAGGCCGGCATCCCAGTCGCTGCGTACCAGCTGCTGCCAATTCTCCAGGATGGCGGTCACCCGGCCTGGAACCTGATCGAGAAAGGCCCTGAGGTGTTCTGGCTTACTGCCACTGATCTTGGGTGTCTGTTCATTCATAGTCTACAGAGGGATGCTTCTGGCACTGTCAAGCTGCTGGCTTGACGGCTTTTAGGATGATCGACTGCGAGGATAGGTTGATCCATCAAGTGGGGATGTCCAATCATTTCACGCATCTATGATTTAAATGATAATAGCGGTTTACCAGACCATTCGGAAGGGTCATCGGGGATTTATTCAGCGCCTGAAAGTCAATGTTTGCCACCCTTGCATGAATCGATTAGTTCTACATTGTCACATTAGCCTAAGAAGAGAGGATCCGGTGAGATGCGTGGGTCCGTCGGCCGCAGGAGAGCGGCCGCCGAGCCTAGAAGGATGTATTCACGGCGTGACCCACGCATCTCACCCGATCCTCTCCAGACACATTGAGCTCAATCTGACAAAGTAGAATTAGGCCGGGATGATGATTGGAACAGAGGCCACAAAACCGGCGGACATGGATATGTTTCAGGGTCGCGTTAATCGATCTCGGCATTGAGGTCATCGATTGGGACAATCGAGGTTATCAGCAGACGGCCCTCCTCGATCCGCCAGCGAATATTGTAATCATACAGCCGCATGCCGTATGTCTGGCGGCCAGGGTTTGCGTGCAGGTAGGCGGGGCGCGGGTCGTTTTCCAGGATCTGCCGGATCAGCCGGCGCAGATGATCGGCCTGGGAGGATTCCAGCTCACCCAGAAAACCATCCGCGGCTTCAGAGAGACTCAGCTCAATGGGTCTGGCGGGGGCTTCAGGGGCAAAACCCGCACGGGCCCCGGGGATTGCATCGGAGTAGGGCAGATAGGGTTTGATGTCCAGTACCGGGGTCTGGTCAAGCAGATCGATGCCACCAAGCCGCAGACTGATGCCATCCTGAGTCTGATCCAGCGAACGCAGTTCCACCACCGAGAGACCGATGGGGTTGGGTCTGAAAGGGCTGCGTGAGGCAAACACCCCAACCCGTCGATTTCCCCCCAGTCGTGGTGGTCTTACCGTCGGGCTCCACTGTTCGCGGATGGCGGCATGGAAGACGAAGGTAAGCCAGAGATGGGAGTAACGCTCCAGTTCCCTGAATGCCTCCACACGGTTGTAGGCTGGCAGTATCTCCAGTCGGCCCTCCGCCTCGGGTATCAGTCCCGCCTGTCTGGGGATGCCGAATTTCTCCTTGAAACAGGAGTGAACGATACCGATAGGTTCAAACACATAGCTCATGGTGTCTTGAACTGGATGACCTTTTTCAGTGGATTCAGGTTGATCTCATCGAACACCGTTCCGGGATGTGCCTTGAGGACCAGCGAAACAGCCTCGGCAATATCCTCGGGTCGGATATGGTTGGTTGGATCGGGACCTGGAGCGAAGTCCAGTTCCCTGAAGAATTCACTGGATACCATACCGGGATTGATCAGGCAGACCCGTATGCCATTGCTGCTGCACTCATCCCTGAGGGACTGGGCCAGGCCCCGCAGACCAAACTTGCAGGCGGAGTAGACGGCCCCTCTCTTGCCACCGGAGAGGGCCGCTTCCGAGCCGATGATGATCAGGTCTCCCGAGTTCAGCTTTTTGATGCGGGGTAGAAAGGTGCGGGCGATGAAGATGTGCTGGACCAGGTTGGTATCCACCATCTCCCGGATCTGCTGGTAGGAGAACTCCTCGAGTGAGCCAAAGTGACCATAGCCGGCATTCAGCACCAGTCCGTCCAGTTCCGGATGATAACGGGCAATCTCACCCAGCCGGTGAGGTAGTGTCTCCAGATCGGCAAGATCGAGTTCGATCGTCTCCAGCCCTTTGGGAATCTTGCTCCAGCGGGAGAAGTCACGGCCGATACCGATGATCTCGAAGCCGTCCTCCAGCAGACGACGGGTGATGGCAGCGCCTATGCCCCGGCTGGCGCCAGTGACGAGCATTTTGCGGGGGGGTAGGTTAGTCATATAGCATCCTGTTGACGAGTTGCCTTATCAGAGTGGACTGTTGCTGAATCAGAGCGCTGACCATTTTAGCGTTAATTCCGCTGGCCGGGTGCTGCCGATTGTCTGAAATGATCTTGACCACCTGCAGGCTGGCAAGCGGGGCAAATTCCAGGACGGCGGAGCCGAAGCCGGCTGCCTCCATATCGTAGGCGGTCTGGCTGGAATAGTCCTCTAGCGGTTGGAGCAGGGACTGCACCGGGACCGCTAGGCAATCCGGCATATCGAGATATTGCATGGTCCAGCTCTGTTGCGCTCCTGGTGTGATCACCCGGGAAGCGATCATTGCCTGACCCAGGGCAAGATCCCCGTGACCCGCGATGCCGAGATTCAACCAGCGGCCATGCCGGCTCCGGTTGAGCCCCCGCAGATAGCTGACGCCTCTCTTGGCGGCGGCCGTTCCATGGCCGGTAAGCACCAGGGCGATCTGATCGCCTGTATAGATCGGCAGTTCGCCATCCGGCTGCAGACGCCGCAGCCCCAACATTCGGTTGATGGGTCTGGCCTCCGCGGGGAGGGCCACCAGCAGATTGAGGCGCGCCGTGATCATCAGTTGGTGGGGAGCAGGGATCGATATTGGGACTGGAGTCTCCGGTAGTGCTCGGCACGCTCCAGTTTACCGCGCTTGTCGGCGCCCTGCGCCAGGATGGCGGCCTTTGTTATCAGCATTTCGATGGCCGCGGCCCGATCAGTGTCGCTCAGTATCTCCCTGTTGATAATCTTTTCCAGGGCCTGGATGCGAAACCGGTCCATCCCCCAGTGCTTTTGTGAGAGTTGATCCGCATGACCGCCATATTTCACGATCAAGGGCTCTTCGACGAACAACACCGGTTCCCTGGCGCAGATTCTCAGCCACAGGTCATAGTCCTCGCAGGCCGGCAGACGGGTGTCGAACAGACCCAGCTCGTCGAACAGGGAGCGATGCAGCAGGCTGGCGGAGGGAGAGATCACGCAAAGCGGCAGGCAGTGGCGGAAGATCCAGCCACCGCTTTTAGTATGTTTTTTCATGGCGTTGACCCTGACCCCACGGCGCATCCAGATCTCTTCAGCATGGCAGAGGCGATAGCCGGGGTTATCCCTCAATTCGCGCAACTGCCTGGCCAGTTTATGCGGCAGCCAGGCGTCATCGGAATCGAGCAGGGCGATCCATTCGCCGCTGGCTTCCCGAATACCCCGGTTGCGGGCACTGCTGACACCCTGGTTGGGCTGATGGATGTAGCGGCATTGCGGATAGCGGCCTTGGATCAATGAACGGGTTTCGTCATCGGAACCGTCATCGATAACCAGGATCTCAGCCGCCGGCAGGCTTTGGGCGAGCACCGAATCCAGGGCTCGCGGCAGGGTTTTCGCCCGGTTGTAGGTCGGTATGATGACGCTGATTTCCATCGGGTAAGGATAGCTGGTTAGGCTAATGAATTGGCGTTCCGGGTATTCGATAGCTGGTGATTAATCAGCGCTGGACAGGGCCGCTGGCAAAATTTTTTGGGGAGCTTATTTTGTTTCTCATAGAGACCTGAATCAAAAAAACCATACAGCATACTTTCATACTGGAGAAAATGTGTTAGATGTTCTTTTTATGCCGGTAAAAAAACATATAAGAATTCTAGCGGATTCTCGACTCATTTAGTTAGCCGCAATGCTGGAGGTTACACGAGTGACTGTTAGGCGGTTTGATACAGACAGCTTGCTGGACATGTTGTTGGAAAATGATGAAAAGGCATTCCGGGCATTCTATGAAAGATACCGAGGCAGGGTGTACCGGTATATCGTTCGGCAGTGCGGCAATTCAGAGCAGGATCAAAAGGCCTATCTATCCATCTGGGCCCAGTTGATTAATAACCGGCTCGATTGTGCTTCCAATAAATCACTGAAACGGGCATTTCTGAAAAGCCTGCAGGATTGTCTGTTCAGATCAAAAACAATGGCCACCCATACTACTCAACCCTCCCTCATGCCTGGGGAACTGGAGGAGGGTGGCAGGTCAACCCTGTTGATCGATCTGATCAAACGACTTCCGGAAGGGCACAGGATGCGCTTGCTTTTCCGTTATGAAATCGGTCTGAGTCAGAAGGCCATTGCCTCGCTGTTTGACGAAGAGGGAGAGACAACCAAGAACTATCTCGATGAAGCGGAAGGTGAGCTTTTACATGGACTCTCTCTGGCCGGCCGCGCCAAGCGGGTTTCACTGGATCTCCTCTACCGGGAAACTCGTCTGTTAAGACCACCGGCAAGCTGGGACCGTGAGCTGATCAAGGCCTACCCGGCATGGTTCAAGGGGGGCGTTCCCGAGTCACTCATCAAAATTCAGGAGAGTGAGGCGCCGCCAGAGAGATTGGAGGTCCTGAAGGCCAGGGTCATAAAAGTCGTGCGTCAGATCAGGTCCGAACTTGCCGAAAGGCTCCTGATCGCCAGAGATGCCATCTCCAAACGGCACTAGTTAGCATCCAGAAACGCCCTTCCATGGGGCGTTTCTGGTGACACATCCATGTGCCAGGTTGGTTTCCGTCCTTTCTGGTTGGAAACTAACTAAAGGCACTTATCTCATTTATCCCCATCCTTGCCTGGTGTAGAATCCCTGCTTTTTCCCACGAGTCGATTCCATGCAAGAGATCAATCCAATCACCCATAAGATTCATGACCTGAAGGGGCGCGCCCAGTCCCTTAGGGGGTATCTTTGACTTCGAGGAGAAGCAAGAGCGCCTGACCGAGGTCCTCAGGGAACTGGAAGACCCGGAGATCTGGAGCAACCAGGAACGGGCCCAGGCCCTCGGGCGGGAGCGCTCCAGCCTGGAGACAGTGGTGCT
>JBDLIF010000142.1:0-6803 GCA_039714955.1 Pseudomonadota bacterium
GCCGACATCCGCCAGACGGCACGTGGCTTTATCAACGTAAATTTTTGTAAAAACATGCTACTGCACCTGGTCTGCTATAGTGATTTTATGGAGAATCTGGTTTCTACGAGGATCCGACATGACCAGAAAATACGTATTTATTACCCTAATGGCTTGCCTGACCGCTCTCAGTGGCTGCGCCGGACAGGGCGCCCATGAGCAATCCGGGATGGTGATTGGTGGGGTCCTGGGTGGCCTGCTTGGGTCGGAGGTCGGCGGCCATCACCGCCATAGCCGAACCTCAGCGATCATCTTAGGCACGATTGCCGGGGCTGCCATCGGCGGTTCCATCGGTAAGTCAATGGATGATGTCGATCGCTTAAAGACCTCCCACACCCTGGAGAACGTACGCACCGGTGTCTCTTCGTCCTGGAGCAATCCGGATAGCGGGAACAGCTATGTGGTAACACCGACACAAACCCTCGAAACCGCTACCGGTCCCTGCCGTGAATACACCATCGATGCAACCATCGGCGGCAGACCAGAAAAGATCTATGGCACCGCTTGCCGCCAACCCGACGGCAGCTGGCAAGTCCAGAACTGAGAAAGGTCTGAATAATCCGACTTACCCTACACAGTTGATGGAATAAATCGCTTGACTCTGAACTTAGCAACCTAACCCTTATCCAATAGAGACTTCAGAGAAGTTTCCATAAACGGAATCGGCCATGTTCGATTTCAACCATTCAAGGACTTTTGGCCTTGAAAAAATCAACAACGTCAATCTAAGGAGATCGAAATGAAAACAGTAGTAAGCGTTATCATGGTCCTGGGACTCTTAACCGCGGCACCCGCCTTTGCTGAAAAACCTGCCGGGCCTGGTGGTGGCAAAGCCTCTGAGCAACAGACACAAACCCGGGTAAATGAAGGGCAAGGTCAGATGAATCGGGAACAACACCGGGTAAAGGAGCAGAAAGCGGTGGGTAAAGAGACCGGAAAGGGCTCGGGACAGGGTCAGACAACAGGCGATGAGAAGGGCAAGAAGGAGAAGAAGTGGTGGAAATTCTGGGGTGGGGAATAGAGGCCGTTTGAGCAAAACGCTGATAACCCATTGGGATAGCTATCTCCTAGAGAGAATCAAACCATGTTCAAGCACTGCATTAGCTTTTGCCGACGGCGCCTGATACCGCCTATCATCCTTGCCCTGCTGCCCATGGTTGCCTTCAACAACCCTGCGCTGGCCGGTCCCCCACCATGGGCTCCCGCCCATGGCCGCCATCCACAAAAGGTCAAACCCTATTATCACTATGACAGAAGGCATCGTCCCAGAAACCACGGCCATCATAACCTGCTACCCTGGCTGGGTGGTGCTGTCGCGGTCGGTTATCTGGCGGGAAACCGGTGTAATCGCGAGGCCCTCGGTTCAGTCCTTGGTGGCGTTGTTGGTGGTATCGCCGGTTCCCATATTGGAAGAGGCGATGGCCGCACGGCAGCAACCATCGCGGGGGCATTGCTTGGTGTCCTGGCGGGTAAATCCATTGGCCGCTCCATGGATCAGGTGGATCGCTACTGCACTGGTCAGACCCTGGAATATGCCCAGGACAGGCAATCCATCCAATGGCAGAATCCGGACAATCGCTCGAACTACAGTGTAACGCCTATCAATACTTACCAGTCCAGGGACGGCCGCTATTGTCGCGAGTATGTCACTCAGGCCGCTATTGGCAATCGGCAACAGCAGGTCTATGGTACGGCCTGTCGCCAGCCTGACGGATCCTGGCAGATCGTGGATTGACCCACCGCCGGGTCTGATCTTTCTCAGACCCGGCATTCCTCATCAGCGGGTAAACCGGTACCCCTTAGGCACCACTACGACACCTTTTTCAGTAACCGTGAAACGGGCGGCGTCCTGCTCCCGGTCGAATCCGATGCGTTCACCGGGGGGAATGATGACATCCTTATCGACAATACAGCGATCCAATTGGGCACCCTCTCCAACCTGTACACCATTGAAGAGAATGGCGTCGTGAATTACCGCCTCTTCGCCAATCTTAACATGCGGAAACAGGATGGAGTGCTGCACGCTGCCACCCACGATCACCACACCACCGGCTACGATGGAATTGATAAAGATCCCCTCGCTGCCAGAAATACCTGGCACGGTGCGGGCTGGTGGATACTGGGCCGTATAGGTCCAGATGGGCCAGTCGGGTTGATAGAGATCCAACGAGGGAAGCGGATTCAATAGCTCCATATTCGCCTCGTAAAAGCTGTCCAGCGTACCCACATCGCGCCAATACCGGTCAGGACTGACACGACCTGATTCACCACCAAAGCGGTAGGCAAAGACAGCAGCCTTTTCAATCAACCGGGGAATGATATCATTACCAAAATCATGGGTTGAGCCGGTCTGCTGATGATCCCCCTCCAACGTACTCAGTAGGAGGTCCATGGAAAAGACATAGACACCCATCGATACCAGGGCATGTTCATCAGAATCGGGAGTCGGCGGCGGTCTCTCGGGCTTCTCCTGAAAATGAGTCACGCGTGCTGAATTGTCGACCGACACCACGCCGAACTGCCGGGCCTGATCCAGGGAGACCTCCATACAGGCCAGGGTCAAACCGGCGCTGTTCGCTTCATGGAAGGCCAGCATGGCCGCATAGTCCATGCGATAGATGTGATCACCCGAGAGGATCATCACCCGTTTTGCCCCACTGCGTCTCAACATATAGAGGTTTTGATAAACCGCATCGGCGGTACCGGCATACCAGCGTTCGCCGGTCCTCATCTGGGGTGGTACCGCGGTGATGTATTCACCCAGTTCGGGGTTGAACAGAGACCAGCCATCACGCAGATGCTTTTGCAGTGAGTGAGACTTGTACTGGGTCAACACCAGGATACGCCGTAGGCCCGAGTGCAGGCAGTTGGCCAGGGTGAAATCGACGATCCGATATTTACCGCCAAAGGGTACGGCGGGCTTGGCCCGATCCGCAGTAAGTGGTTGCAACCGAGAACCATGGCCACCGGCCAGGATAACAGTCAGTGTGTCTTCAAGCATCAATGGATTTTACAGCCGTTTTATTGCTAAATATCCAGTTGAATTGCATCTTATGTGCCAAGCAATGAACCTTGAATCTATCTATCTGTAATCAATCCATATTTTCCATCTCCCACAGAATATTCTCGGGCCGGACTGAAAAATGGCTGCTCGATAGCTGTGCATTCCAGGCAAGAGGGTCAACAAACATGAACCAGAACAATGCATCTTTGCTCGGGTGAACGGCTCTGGCCAGGTTGAAGTTCCCGCTCATGCCTGAAAGGAAAGCGGCGTTTTTATATACGCCCCTCTTTTGTGAAGAGAATATCTGGCTGCTGACCAATAAACTCCGTGACAGCGGCAGGTCGGATGAGCCGATGTCTGTGCTCTTCTTTTCCAACCCATCCAAGTCAATCATGCTCTGGCGACAAAAGGCCGCTCAAGCAGGGCAGGCCATTGTCTGGGATTACCACGTTGTGCTGCAGGTTCATCGCAATCAGGATGACTGGATCTATGATTTCGATAGCCGACTGCCCTTTCCCTGCTGCTTGTCGACATACCTTTCCCTGACCTTCCCTGAGCAGACCGCCCTGCCGGAACGATACCGCACATGGATCAGGCAGATCCCGGCCAGGGAATACCTCAAGCACCTCTATTCCGATCGCTCACACATGGAGGGAAAGATTCCTACCGATCAGTTTCCGGACTACCCAATCATCAAACCTGACAGGTCATGCCCCCCTATCCCCTTGAGTGATTACTGGGATATGAATAAACAGCTATTCGACAGCAGTCTTGTCATCGATCTCGAGACATACAGGCATCTCGGAAACCAACAACAACCACCGCAGAGATAGTCACACCATCAAAAACCGGCATGGCAAGGCGTGTTTCAAGGGTACCCTAATAACCATCCACAAGCCCCATCTGATTCATATAGAGATCCCTGCCCCAGACCTCGATGGCATGAGAGAGACGCCATGCATACCTGAGTTATGGAGCCATTGACTGCTCCATGAGCATGCAAAAACCTACCTGCACCATTTATATACGCACTGCCTTGGGGCGTTGAGTGGATATTCATACCTGAATGATCACTGCGTCGCTTGACTCTGGCAGTCACCTCAGGCCGATAGACCGCTAAATCTATCTTATTGAAATCTTGCGGATTCCAGCTTTAGATAGTTAGAGGCCAGGTTAACAAGTGGTTACCTGCGGGAGATTGAAAAACCAGGGTGGCTTGGAAATTGCCAGAGAGTAGGAGATCCATTCACAGTTATATCTACATTCAGAGGTCGATATGATGGTCTACAAGGCAAACCAACCCTTCCTAAGTGGCGTATTAAACCCAACCTCGCAGCTATCCGATAACCCGGTTATCCACTGGATCTACAACCACGATATCCTGCACTGCACCGCCAAGGGGGTCGAGGGCAATCATCTCTACTCCGCGCGTGCGCTCGGCATGACGAATCCAGGCGACCTCATCCAGTTGCACCCGGCGTTGCGATCCGAATGGAGATATATCTGTGAGCACTATGCTCGCGTCGGGCTGGAGCACGCCACAGAGGTCATCTGGAATACCGATCAGGAACAGTTAGGCCTCAACCCGGAATACCAGCCATCCGTCTTCTTTTTCGGTGAAGAGGAAAATCGGGTACATCGTGACCAGGGCTGGCTGGACATCGTCAGCTATATCAACTCCAAGAACAATTTCATCAAACTGGCCGAAAAGCTTGGCGTTCCCGTGCCGAAAACCTACTGTTTCGACCGGGCCGATGAGATCAACGCAGAGACAACCGAGGCATTTGTCTTTCCCTGCTATCTGAAGGCGGCCATCTCGGTGTCGGGTGTCGGTATCCATCGCTGCGAAAGCGCGGCCGAAATGCTCTGGGCGGCAAACGATTTCGATCCCGCTACGCCCGTACAGGTTCAGGAAGAGGTCAAGACGGACTGTTTTCTCAATATGCAGTATGAATCGATCAATGGTGAATGTAGACGCCTCCTGACTACCGAACAGATCCTCGATGGCCCAGTTCATCAGGGGAATCTTTACCCCGCTAGAGCAGCACCCTGGAAGCTAGTCGAGCCCATGGCGGAGTGGCTGGCGGAGCGGGATTTCAAGGAGATATTCGCCTTTGATGTGGCGGTGATTGAGGAAGGAACAGACAAACGTTATCTCGCCATCGAGTGTAACCCGCGCTTCAACGGCGCATCCTATCCGACAGCCATTGCATTGAAGCTGGATATTCCCGAATGGGAGGCTCGAAATTTCAAGACCTGGCACAAATCCCTGGCTGAGATCGATCTGAACGGCTTGGAGTATAACAACAGCAGCGGAGAGGGTGTCATCATCGTCAACTGGGGGCCCGTCCTGGTGGGCAAGATCATGATCATGCTGGCGGGCTCGGCCTTTACCCGACAAAAACTCGAAGTAGAGTTGAGAAAGCGTCTCTGGTAACGTTCCGTGCACTCTCAGCAGTTCAACCCAGGAAGCGAATGCAAGATACCTTTTCTCTCATGGTTCACGGTGGAGCCGGGGCCCTAGACAATGTAAAGGGCAATAAAACGGCGCTACGCTACCTGGAGAGCATCCGCAGTGTACTGGAACACGGCAGGGACATCCTCAGCCTGGGTGGCAGCGCGCTCGAGACCGTAGAGACCTGCGGCTCCCTGCTGGAGGATGACCCGGTTTTCAACGCCGGCTGCGGTTCGGTACTGAACGAAAACGGCAAGGTAGAGATGGACGCCGCCATCATGAACGGCAGGGATCTCGCGGCCGGTGCGGTAGCCGCTGTCAGCAATGTCGCCAATCCCATCCAACTGGCCCGTCTGGTCATGGCGGAAAGCGAACATGTCATGCTGATCAGCGAAGGGGCCATGCGCTTCGCCCAGCACTGTGACATGAAATGCACGCCCGACCACTACTTTTTCACCAAGGATCGTGTTGCCCAGCTGGAGAAGGCCCGTCTGCGGCACCGCATCATGCTCGACCACGACGACGATGAAGCGGACATGGAGGATCAGAAGTACGGCACCATAGGCGCGGTAGCCCGGGACCTGGCGGGTAACCTGGCCGCGGCCACCTCCACGGGTGGTATCGTCAACAAACGCATGGGGCGCGTGGGTGACTCTCCCATCGTCGGGGCGGGCATCTATGCGGACAATGAGACCTGCGCGGTCTCCGCCACCGGTTTTGGCGAGGACTTCATGCGTACCGCGCTCTCCAAGACCATCTCCGATGTCATGGAGATGCGTGGCGGCGATGCCAGGCAGGCGGTCGAATATGGCATCGACTATCTCAGGCGCAAGGTACAGGGTCGTGGAGGCGTCATCGTGGTCGACAAGTTCGGCAACTGCGCCAGTGACTTCACCACCAAGAAGATGATCCACGGCTGGATTGAAAGGAGTGGAAAAGCCCTTGCCCGGTTTTAGTGGATTCAAACCGAGGGCAGTAGCGATTCAGGTGCCCGACCTTCGCTGTTGCGTGATCGGGCAGACAAATCCCAGATAACAGGCGGCAAGCTGAAGACCCTGTTCCGTCTCACCTCCCCCATAAAGCCGGTCACCCACAACCGGAAAGCCCATTCCCGCCAGGTGGCGGAGAGTATGTCGACCGCAGTGGTTTCTGACCTGATGGAAACATGAAATTCAAACTGCGTCACAAAAATACGGCTTCATCTATCAGGGTTTTTCATGAGTAACACCAGTAATTATCCGAGTAACACATTAGTTATCGATAAAGTAATTATGCGCAGATACCAAATAGCTGACAAGGGTATCT
>JBDLIF010000143.1:0-6781 GCA_039714955.1 Pseudomonadota bacterium
CCTCCGCTTCCGCCTGGGTGAAACGCTGCAGCCACTCGGCCGGCCCTGTTGTAAGTCCCATCTGGAACAGGGCGTTACAGAAAAGAGTGGGATCTGTCCGCACTATCTCGGTGACCTGATGCAGCGGGTCGGGCCAGTCGCCCCGTGGGGCGCAGAGCACAAGGGGAGCATCGATACTGGCCAGATAGTCCAGCAGGGCCTTGGAGACTGGTGCGGCGCCGAAGCGCAGGATCCAGTCGGGTTGCTCCCCGGTTTTAAACGGATCGCTCCGTAGGAAGCCGTCATAACGGCTGATGACCTGGGAATGGTCATGGCCACCGAAACGCAACCCACTCAAGGGATCGGCCAGCAGGGGGCAGCCCAGTTTTCTGGCCAGTGTGGTCACGGCCTGGGGGAAATCGGTACTCTGGGGTGCCGGCCCGCAGACGATGAGCCCTTTTCCTCGGTTGAGCAGACAGACGATGCGTTGGAGCTGTTTGTTGTCAGGCAAGATTCGGTTGTGCGTCACCGGAGCGGCTGGGCCGGGGGGCGGCACTGGTGGCCATTGGGTTGGCGTCAGCGGCTCCCGGAACGGCAGGTTGATGTGTACCGGGCCAGGATCGGGCCAGCAAGACTGTTGTACCGCCTGAACGGCCAGACGACGGATGTGGGCCAGGGCCTGGGGGTCTTCCATGGGTGACCCGGCGTCATGGAAGCCCCGCACCTGGCTGCCGAACAGATGGATCTGATCCACGGTCTGATTGGAACCACAGGCCTGCAGTTCGGCGGGGCGGTCGGCACTGAGCAGGAGCAGGGGGATGCCGGAGCGGTTGGCCTCGACCACCGCCGGGAGCCAGTGGGCCGGGGCGCTGCCGGAGGTGGCGATCAGGGCCACTGGCTGCCGGGCATGGCTGGCCATGCCCAGGGCAAAGAAGGCGGCGCTGCGCTCGTCCGGGTGGTGCCAGCTGTTGAGCCTGGGCTGGCGATTGACCGCCAGCACCAGCGGGGTGGAACGTGAACCGGGAGAGATGACCACCTGGCGGACACCCGCCGCGGTCAGCCCGTCGAACAGCTTGTCTGACCAGACCAGATTGAGGGAAGCGGTATCCATTATCCTAAAATGAGCAGTTGGACAGGTTCAGGGGACATCGTATTTTGCCTCATTGCGTAGCAAATTAGGATCATGCCTCTTCCAGCGCCTCCAGCATGGCGCCCAGCTTCAGTTCGATCTCCTCGTATTCACTTTGTGGGTCTGAGCCGGCGGTGATACCCGCCCCGGCATAGAGCTCAGCGTCATAACCCAGCAGTTGTACGCAACGAATCAGCACCGCCAGCTCTCCGTCGCCCTTGGCGTCGATCCAGCCGGCGGCCCCGGTGTACCAGCCACGGGAGAGGGACTCGTTCTCTTTCAGCCAGACAAGGGCCTGCTGCACCGGGGTACCGTTCACCGCGGCCGTGGGGTGCAGCTGTTCGGCCGCTTCAAATAGCCCGATCTCTGGTTTTAGGTTTCCTGAGAGTTCGCTCCAGAGGTGCTGCAGGGCCCGCAGCCGCTTCAGCTGGGGTGGCTTGATGGGCTGCACATCGCTGCAGATGACTTGCAGTACGGCCTGGATATTTTCCACCACCAGCTGATGCTCGTGTTGTGACTTGGGATCATCGAGCAGGCTCTGGCCAAGTAGTCGGTCCTTGGCCTCGTCAGCGGCACGGGGCAGGGTGCCCGCTACCGCATCACTGCGGATCATGGAATTCCGACAGGACAGCAGATGTTCCGGTGAGGCGGAGGCAAAGGTCAAATTTTCCTGTCTGGTGGCAAACAGCACACTGTCAGGATAGAGACAGCTCAGGGTGGACATCAGGCGCACCGGATTGAGTCGCCGTTCGGCGCGGACATGAATCCGGCGCGCCAGCACCACCTTTTCGATCAAGCCTTTGCCGATATCCTGTTTCGCCTTGTGCACCCAGTTTATCCACTCACCCTTGGTGGGCTCGCTGTGGATGAGGGGCAGATCGGTCCGGTGTCCGGGGGGGCCGGGCGGCTGCGCGGCGGCCTCGATTAACTGGGTGAGTACCGCCATCCAGCCATCGGTCAGCTGGCCAAGATCCGTTTCAGCAGAGGTATCAAACGAGCAGGAGAGGGTGCAACTGTCCCTCTGTTGTTGCAGCAGCACTTCGGGCAGGCAGAGGGCGGCATTGGGCATCCCCTCCCAGGTATCGCGCATGGGGTCATCAGGGGAGAAGGCGAAGCCGGTGAAGAGGATGGGCTCGATGCGGGTATGGTCCGGATCGAATCGATCCCATCTGGCCAGGATATCCCGAAAAATGGCTGACAGATGGCGGAATCGATCAGGCCCGCCAGCGCTCAGGCGAAGTGCCTCGCCTGCCCCCAGGCGGTACTCCTCCTGATTCGGCTTGCCCCAGAAACACCAGCGCGTCCCTGCCTGGGTAAGGGTTTGCAGGCGAAAACCCGGCAGAGGCAGGGTCAAGGTGTAGAGTCTGTCAGGCCGAGGCGGATGCCTGTCCAATTCAATGGGCAGTCGTTGCTGGATGCTGTCGAGTAGTGTGTGAGGTTCGAACATAGTGATCTGCCCGAAAGACATTGCATCCGAGTAATCGCGACATGCTGTGAATACGTCCTTGTACGCTCGACGGTGGGTTCCCTCCCACCGACGGCCGCGATCACTCGGATGCAATGGCTTATTGCAACTAATAATACTTATCCACGGGCAGTATCCCGCAGACAAGTCCTGTTACCTGCGTGGCAGCCTCTGATTATTTCTCTTCCGGTAGAGTGACGTAAAACGGGCCTACGAAGAAACCGTGCATGCGCTGATTACCCAACAACAGGATGGGGCCCCCGGTTCCCTGCAGCCGCTTGAAGTCGTTCTTACCCTTCTTCGGATGCGCCACATCATACTACTTATACGGAATTTTTTTCTCCTTGAAAAGGTGTTGTATGAGACGTATCAACAACTGGCGAGTAACATTGGGATTACCAGTGAATGACTGGTAGTGGTTGGGGATTCACACGCGCGCGTCGCCAGTTTGGAATCTCCTTTCTCTGTTCGATGAGCATAATCCGCCAACGTGAACTCAAGTCTGTCCAGCTTATTCGATGCCCAGTTTTTCGAGCCGGTAGCGCAGGGACCTGAGGCTCATGCCCAGTTTTCTGGCCGCCGCCGTGCGGTTCCAGTGGGTCGCTTCCAGGGCCTGGGAAATGGCCTGTCGCTCGACCTCTTCCATTTTATCGCCCAGCGGCAAGTCGTCTGACACCGGTTGGAGTGAGGGTTGATTGGCCGGCAAGGAGAGGTCCTCCCGGTCGATCGTTTTACCGTCACACAAGGTCACCGCCCGCTCCAGGATATTCTCCAGTTCACGCACATTCCCAGGGAATGTGTAGTCTTTGAGTGCCTTGAGTGCACCGGGGATGAGTTGGGGTTTGTCGACACCGGTCTGGTGGGTCAGTTTGCCGAGGATATGCTGGGCCAGCAGCGGGATATCGTCGGGCCGCTCCCGTAGTGGCGGCAGCGGCAGCTCGATAACGTTCAAACGGTAGAAGAGATCCTGGCGGAATACGCCCTGTTCCACCAGTTTCGTCAGGTTTTCGTGGGTGGCGCTGATGATCCGTGTATCCACGGGGATCTCATGCTGTTCGCCCACCGGGCGTACCCGCTTCTCCTGGATCGCCCGCAGCAGTTTGACCTGCATATGCAGGGGTAGATCGGCCACCTCGTCGAGAAAGAGGGTACCGCCGTCCGCGGCCTGGAACAGGCCCTGGTGATCACTGGTGGCGCCGGTAAAGCTGCCTTTCCTGTGGCCGAAAAGCTCGCTCTCCATCAGCTCCTGGGGAATGGCGCCACAGTTGACCGCGACGAAATTGTGATCTCCCCGTGGCCCCTGAGCATGAATCAGCCTGGCCGCCAGCTCCTTCCCGGTGCCCGATTCGCCGCTCACATAGACCGGGGCCTGGCTGCGGGCCAGTTTGGTGATCAGTATGTGGATATCCTCCATGGCCTTTGACTCGCCCAGCATGGGGTGTCGGTCGGTCTTCACGGAGCTAGAGCTGGCTGCTGGGGTAGGGTCCGTCGATCTGAGTTTGAGGGCCGTTTCCGTCAGTTTGCGCAGGACCTGGAGATCAACCGGTTTCGAGACAAAGTCAAAGGCCCCCGCCTTGAGCGCCTTGACCGCCGATTCCATATTTCCATGGGCGGTGATCATGGCGACCGGCAGCTCCGGGTAGTGTTTGCCGATGTGGCGGATCAGATCGATGCCGTTGCCGTCTGGCAGACGCATATCGGTGAAACAGAGATCGAACGGCTGTTGCTGCAACTGCTCCCGGGCGGCCGCCAGATTAAACACCGAGTAGGCGTCTATGCCCATGCGCAACAGGGTGATCTCAAGGAGTTCACAGATATCCGGTTCGTCATCCACGACCAGGGCGATGGGTTGTGTCATGCTTATGTTGTCCCGTCGGTTAATCTCTTGAAGTGGAGCCGGAAACAGCTGCCACCGGTTGGACCGGGGAGGTATTCCAATCTTATCTGATTGGCTTCACTCAGCTCCTTGGCAATATAGAGACCCAGACCCGTGCCATTACTCCGGGTGGTGTAGAAGGGCTCAAAGATCTGTTTCGCCACATGCGGTGCAATGCCTGGTCCATTATCGATGATATCGACCACCGGATGGTTAAATTCATTGAGTTTGCCACCGATCAGGTTGATATGCAGATGGGTTTTGTCCATCGCATGTTCTCTGGCGTTGTTACAGAGGTTGGTCACAATCTGCCGCAGCTGTTCCAGGTCGACAAGTACAGCCGTGTCCTGTGGGGTGATCTGTACGTAGAGGCGGGATGTATCGAATCCCTGGGTCTTGACCAGTTCAGCGACCAGATCGTCAAACCACTGGCCCAGGGAGATCAGTTCAGGCCTGCCCGGTTTACGGCGGGAGAGCTGCAGTACATTTTCGATGACCTGATTGACCCGGGATGCGTTGGTCCTGATGATCTCCGTCAGACGCCGGTCCGCCGGATTCAGGTCGGGTGATTCATCGAACAGCTGACTGGCATGGCTGATGGCGCCCAATGGATTGCGGATTTCGTGGGCGATGCTGGCGGTGAGTCGTCCGAGGGAGGCGAGTTTCATCTGCTGAGCTTCGCGTTGCACCTGGGAGTCATCCTCCAGAAACAGCAGCACGTCCCCCACTCTGCCCTGTCCCAATGGTTTGATGTGGGGCCGGATCTCGGGACCCTGAGGCGTACCGCGAAAGGGGAGGTAGTCGCCTTGGCGTACTTCTCGCCATCTACCCACCAGGCATTCCAGCTCAGGGGAGGCGGCGAACAGCTGACTGCCCGTTTTTGCCTCGGGCATGCCGAGCAGGTGCCAGGCCGGATTGTTCATGAGTACGATAATGTTGTCGACATCGACGACCAGGACCCCGGTCTGCATATGCTGGATGATGTACTCGTTCAGCCGGGCCATGCCGCCCAGCTCCTGTTGCCGCTCATCGGCCAGTCGCTCACTCACCTGGGCGCGCCCCTTCAGGACTATGGACAATAGGGCCGTGGCAAAAAAGACCGCGCCCAGAAAACCGGCCTGTGACAGCTGCGCGGGGAACGCGTTGCTGCGGCTGGCGACATACTGTTCCGAGAGCACCGCCAGTGCGGCGAGGGCGGCGAACAGCAGGGCCGAACGTCCCTCGATCAGCAGTGCGCCGCCGGTAATGGAGATGGCGATGAGCATGCCCAGTCCGGTCTCGATGCCGCCACTGGCGTGCATCAGGAGCGTAATCGCGGAGATATCGACGAACAGAATCAGATAGGCCTGTTGCTCAGGCTTGGGAGAGCCCCAGTACCAGAAGATGGCTGAAACCAGTGTCAGACCGGCATAAAGGGTGGCGGTAATCCCGAACAGGCCGCTGGCGTATTGGCCAAGAAATTCCGGGCCGGTATCCGAATAGAAGAATAAGATCAGACTCAGGGAGAGGATGATTCGGTAGAGCAGGAAGAGTCGTAGAGAACGCCAGACGGGGTCACTCTCGGATAGTTGGAGATCTGCTTTGTTTGATGGGTTATTGAACAGGGACTCAATCCGCTCGAGCATGCGGATGCTCTTGGTTAAAAAAGCTATTCCCGATGTTTGAAAAGCCGTTGATGTTCGCGATTGCAAAAGAAATCGTCCCCCTGCTGGATAGCCTCACTCCGCGGCAGATGCAGACCGCAATGGCTGCACTGCACACTGTCTACCGATTTAACGGCCTGAGGCGGGGTATTTTTTAATCGCTGTTGGCGAATGAGATGGCGAAGGATCAGCCAGACGGCCCAGATGGCCAGGCCAAGCAAGAGGTAACGTAGTCCCATGGAAGTGTTTTTGTCAGCAGGATGTTTCTGAAATAATACCAGTTGATGATCAGTTATATCAGTGTTTCCTTAGCTGAGGTATGCAACTCATCACCTAACACTTTAGTCTGATGTAAACCGAGGGTCCAGTGAGTCTGATTATCCAAATCGCCCAGTTGAATTTTCTGGTTGGCGGCATCGAGCAAAATGCCCGGCGGGTTATCGAAGCGGCCCGGGCAGCCCGCTCCCAGGCACAGGTGATCCTCTTTCCGGAGCTGGCTCTGACCGGTTACCCGCCGGAGGATCTGCTGCTGCGTGACGATTTTATCCAGCGGGTGGAGCAGGCATTGGAACAGGTGCTTGCGCAAGCCCAGGGTATCCATCTGGTGTTGGGCTATCCCCGGCGCGAGGGCGGCAGGCTCTACAACGTTGCGGGGGTGTTGCGGGATGGGCAGATCCTGGCGGAGTATC
>JBDLIF010000144.1:0-6738 GCA_039714955.1 Pseudomonadota bacterium
GTGGTGTCCCGCCGCGGCGTTGCAGTGCTCGACAAGGTGATAGACATTGCCTTCGCACTGCGCCTTGCTGCGAAACACCACAGGGACGCTGAATCCGTACACTTACATTGATAGAGCACTAGCCACTCCCATGATCGCAGCACCGGCATTCATCAAGGCAACTGCTCCATAATACTATCCAGCGTTACGGGCTGACTAAAATAGTTGCCCTGGAACAACTTGCATCCCCGACTGGCAAGGAAATCAAACTGCCCGGCGGTCTCAACGCCTTCGGCCACCAGATCCAATCCAAGATGCGCCGCCATGGAGATGATGGTTTCCACCAGCCGTTCGTTACTGAGTGAAACTCCGATATCATGGACAAAAGAGTGATCGATCTTGACTTCATCCAGGGGCAGGTGTCTCAGGTGGGATAATGAGGAGTATCCAGTACCGAAATCATCCATAGAGAAGCGGATTCCCAGGCGCTTCAGACGAGTCATCTTTTGAACGATATCATCAAGGTTATGCACCATGATGCTTTCGGTGATTTCCAGTGTCAACAGGCTTGGATCAACACCTGCCTTCATCACTAGCTGTTCAACCTCCTTGGCAAAATCTTCCTGGAAAAACTGACACGGGCTGACATTAACTGCAATACTTGTAATCTGACCTTGAACCACATCCCTCACGCTGCTCACCACGGCTTCCAGCACCCATTCACCTATGGCAAGTATGATTCCCGTATCTTCCGCCACCGGGATGAAGTCACAAGGCAACAGCAGTCCCCGAGTGGGGTGTCGCCAGCGCAACAGCGCCTCCATACCAACCATCCGCCCCGCCACATCTACCTGGGGCTGATAAAGCAGATACAATTCCTCTCGGTTCAGGACATGAAACAGATCATTCTGCAATTTTAGCCTCTGTTCCGCCGCCCGCTGCATACCCGGGAGAAAGAAACACAGCTTATTGCGACCCATGCCCTTGGCCCGGAACATGGCGGTATCCGCACGCCTGAGAATATCGCCCGCGGTTTCATCACTCGTCGGAAACAGCGCAATACCAAAGGAAGCCGTAATACTTAACTCATTACCCTGAATAGAGTGGAGCTCGCTAGACAGCAGCTTTCGTATATCGTCTACACCAATTTGGGCCTGCTGGGCAGCGGTCTCTAGATTGTCACTGAGTTCGGAGAATAGGATCACAAACTCATCACCACCCAGCCGAGATACCGTGTCTTCTTTACGAGAGGCCCGTTGCAGACACTGCGCAACGGACTGCAGCAGACCATCTCCCACCACATGACCCAGGGAATCGTTAATTGATTTGAAATGGTCCAGGTCAAGATAGACTAAGGCCCCCAAATGACCATGCCGACGGCAGCGCGACAGCGCCTGAACCAGACGTTCCATCATGGTGCGCCGATTGGGCAAGTCCGTCAGGGCATCGAACCGGGCCTGATGAACAATAAGATCCATGGTACGCTTACGCTCGGTAACATCCTCGGCCATGAGCGTAAAACCCACGGACTCACCCTGCGTATCAACGATGAGAAAGATGTGGCACTCGGTATAGACGTTTTCCCCATTTTTCTGCTGCACTATACTATATTGGTATTCTCCCGTTGCGTTAACGGTATCGAAGACCTGTTGCAAGCGGGCGGGATCCGTCCCGACCCGGACATGAAGTTCCAGGACGGTCTTGCCAATCACTTCCGTTGCGTTGTAACCAAATATTTTCTCCGCGGCGGGATTGTAATAGATAACACGCAAGTCCATATCAGTGGCGGCGATGGCCACACTAGTGGACGATTTGAGGATGCTGTCAAGCAAGGCCGTGCGTTCCCGCAAGGTCCTGCTGGCCCGGAGCCGCTCCAGCTCAGCCGCGGTTCTGTCTACCACCACCTTCAGGATACCCTGCCAGTGGGCCGGTGGATGGAGTGGTCTTGCCGACACGATCTTTATGACGCCCAGCACCTCCTGATCCTGATTCTTGATGGCGATACCGACCAGGCCCTGCACGCCCAGCTGCACCAACTGGGGATCATCCGCGAACTGCCTATCGGCCATCTCCGGATAGTGAAAAATACCCTGCTCCACAATGTTCTTCCATAAGGGGCCCGGGATCCGGTCCTCCGGCTCCTGTACCATCTGCCCATTCCTTATCTCGGAAACACGCCGAAGCCTGCCGTCTTCGGTGAACAGGCAGATACACACACTGTCGGCGCCAAACCAGTCACAAAGCCTGCGGACAATCTGGTCAAAATAGGCTTGCCCGGTCCAGCCCGCCATCCCTTCCACCAGGGTATGAAGTGCCTGTTCCAAATGACTCAGAGACGATGATTCAGAGAGGGGTTCAAGCTGCCGCTCTAGCTCTGCCACACGTCGTCGCAGAACCTCGTTTTCCTGCAGAAATTGTTGCATATTGGGTTTTAACATTGGGATTGCTAACGATTTTAGTCTGCCTGAATCTAACCCTCATTCTAAGTGCAAATAAACGAGTATTACCAGCATCATTTTTAGCCACTCGGTATACGTCAATGAATTTGAGGCATCCATTATAAAAATTAATGTAGATTAAGTGTGTTGTTTTCCTGGTCTTGAGCACCCTATCGAATGATCAGAAATTTTTTCTGCCATCTCCCGGCTTAGTGCCGCCTCGCCAGGTCGTTTACCCCGAGCATGATACCGACCAACACGCAAAAATCTCCGATTCCCAGACCCGAACTAATCCCATTTTTCTTGGTCAGTCCCCATAATTGAACATACCCATTGCATAACTTCACAATCTTCCCAATATTGTGAAGTTAGAAACTCCCAGCAGGACTATTGATAAAGAACCATGCACTCCTCCGGTGAAGCCGCCACCCAGCCATCAGCATTACTAGACAGAGAAGAACACGCCTCTGTATCCCGTCCTATCGACCGATTAAAGTCATACGTCAAGCAGCAGATCATCGGTCAGGAGATACTCATCGACCGTCTGCTGATCGCCCTGTTGGCAGACGGCCATCTGCTGGTGGAAGGGGCACCGGGACTTGCCAAGACACGTGCCATAAAGGTGCTCGGTGAAGGGATCGAGGGGGATTTTCACCGTGTTCAGTTCACCCCGGACCTGCTGCCCGCGGATTTGACCGGCACCGAGATCTACCGGCCTCAGGACGGAACCTTCAAGTTTCAACCCGGCCCCCTGTTCCACAACCTGATCCTCGCCGATGAGATCAATCGGGCCCCGGCCAAGGTACAATCCGCATTGCTCGAGGCCATGGGGGAACGTCAGATTACGGTGGGTCCCAAGACCTACCGCCTGCCTGAACTGTTCCTGGTCATGGCCACTCAGAACCCCATCGAACAGGAAGGCACCTACCCCTTACCCGAGGCCCAGCTGGACCGATTTCTCATGCATGTAAGGATCGACTACCCAAAGGCGGAGGAGGAAAAAAAGATCCTGGATCTGGCGCGTTCCGAGGCCCGGCAATCGGCCACCGGCGAATCTTCAGAGCACCGTCCGATCGAGGTCGAAAGCGTCCTTGATGCCCGGCAGGCGGTGCTTGACATCTACATGGCCGAAAACGTGGAGGACTATCTGCTGCAACTGGTGCTCTCGACGCGTAAACCTGGGGCCTATGGAGACGATCTCGCGCGCTGGCTGCAATACGGCGGCAGCCCCCGGGCCACGATCTCGCTGGACCGCTGCGCCCGGGCCCATGCCTGGCTGGCGGGACGCGATTACGTGGGCCCGGAGGATATCCAGACGATCGCGCCCGATGTGCTGCGCCACCGGGTCCTGTTGAGCTACGAGGCCCAGGCCGAAGGCATTACGACGGATTTTTTCATCTCGGAACTGATATCCCGTATCGCCGTACCATGATCGATCTGAGCCGGATATTCCGGGGTAAATCGCGAGTCAGTGGAGTTGATCCACAGCCGGCCCCGCCAAGGGAAAGTGATGTCGATCATAACCCGGCACGGGTGTCCATCTCCGGATTGATCGCGCTACAACGGGCGGCGGCGACCCTACCCCTCAGATCACGCCTTATCCGTGCCCAACAAGGCGGCGGCTATAGGTCGGCATTTAAGGGCCGCGGCATGGAGTTTGACGAGGCCCGCCCCTATCAAGCCGGAGACGAGGTGCGCCATCTTGACTGGCGGGTCACCGCCCGCACCGGAAAACCCTACACCAAGATGTTTCGCGAAGAGCGGGAACGCCCGGTATTTCTCTGGGTGGACTATCGCTCGACAATGTTTTTTGCCACCCGAGGGGCCTTTAAATCGGTTCGTGCCGCCCAAGCTGCGGCGCTGCTGGCCTGGAGCGCCCATCATCACGGTGACCGGGTAGGCAGTATCATTTTTTCCGAACATGATCACCAGGAACTCAAACCCGTTCGAGGACAGATCGGGGCGCTACACCTGATCAAACAGCTGGCAGAACACCCGGCCTGGCGAAAGATCGCGGGACCCGAAGCAAACGCAGATGCCGAATTGCAGGCCCTGAAGCGCCTGCAGCGTGTGGTACGCCCCGGCAGCCTGATTTTTCTGCTCAGTGATTTCCGCGGCATGGAGGAGGCAGCACGTTCACTGCTCATCCAGCTGAGCCGCCACAACGATATTGTCATGTTATTCATTCATGACCCGCTGGAACACCAGCTCCCTGCAAAGGGGCGCTATCGGCTCAGTGACGGCCAACATGAACTAACCCTCAACACGGGGGATCGCCAGTTTAGAGAAGACTACGAGCAGCGGTTTAAGAGCCATCGGCAGTACCTGCAAACACTGGCCCGGCAATTCGGCCTCTATTTCTTAGCCTGCAGTACGACACAACAACCGCTGAATGTCCTGCGCGAGGGACTATGACCAACGACCCACAACAGTTGCCCCTGCGTGATATCCACCTCCCCGAGCCGGTGAGTTGGTGGCCGCCGGCGCCCGGCTGGTGGTTGCTCTTATTGCTCATCCTGGCCTCGTTGGTAGCCGGAGTTTGGATACATCGGCGCAAGATGAAAAAACGACGTTCATTGAAGCGGCTTTCCCGAACCCAATTCCAATCCCTGCGCGAAGCCTATGAGCAACACCGCAACCCCCAACGTCTGGTTGAAGGACTATCGATTTTATTGAGACGCGTCTGTATCGCTCATTACCCGCGAGCGGCGGCGGCCTCCGTTACGGGTAAGGCGTGGTTGGAACTGCTCGATCAGACCCTGGAAGACCAAAGATTCTCCGAGGGTCCCGGTAAGATCCTCACCGAGGCCCCATATCGTTCCCATGCTCAGATCGATACCCAGGCCCTGCTGAGCCTGTGCGAAGACTGGTTAGCGTCGCTGCCCGATCGAACCATTGGGCAGCGATCATGATCCATTTCGAATGGCCCTGGCTGTTGGTCATGCTTCCCCTGCCCTGGATCTACCGGCGATTTCTGTCACCCATGCCTCCCAGCGAAGGTGCAGCCCTGCGTGTCCCCAGGCTTCAGGATTTCGCTCAACCTGGTGCCGGCACGTATTCGCACGACCTCAGGCGCTGGCCCCTATGGATCGCGGCCGTTGCATGGCTGTTGTTGGTCAGCGCCAGTGCCCGACCGCAATGGCTGGGTGATCTCATCCAGCTGCCGGTGAGCGGACGCGACCTGATGCTGGCGGTGGATCTGTCAGGATCCATGCAGGAAAGGGATTTTCTCATCGGCGGAAAAACGGTGGACCGGCTCACCGCAACCAAGCGAGTGGCCGGGGAGTTCATCCAAAAACGCGAAGGTGACCGTATCGGACTCATCCTGTTCGGGGAGCAGGCCTATTCACAGACCCCCCTGACCTTCGACCGGCAGACGGTGCGTATTTTATTGCAGGAAGCGGTCATTGGGCTTGCGGGAAGAGCCACGGCCATAGGTGATGCCATCGGACTGGCCGTTAAACGATTACGTCGCCGAGAGGAGAGCCAGCGGGTATTGATCTTGTTAACCGACGGTGCCAACACGGCAGGTGAGGTCACTCCACTGGATGCGGCGGATCTCGCTGCCCGCGAGGGACTGAAGATCTATACCATCGGGATCGGCGCGGATAAAATGATGGTACGTGACCTGTTCGGCACCCGTTATGTCAATCCCTCTACCGAATTGGACGAAAAAACCTTGACGACCATTGCGGAAAAGACCGGTGGACGATACTTTCGCGCCAAGAATACACAGCAACTCCAGGAAATCTACGGGCACTTAGACAAACTGGAACCGGTGGAACAGGATGCGCAAAGCTTTCGACCTAAAACGGCCTTGTTCCCATGGCCGCTCTCGGGGGCATGTCCTGCACCGCCTCTTTAATGACTCGCAAACTCCTCTGCAATCGCAGCCGGTACCTGTTGATCGCTTGCAGCAGCAGTGGGGTCTGTGGCGAAAATTCAGGTTGGTGCGGCAGGCCGTGCTCAATATTCACAGGCTGGACCGGCATGCCAGTGTGCTGCCGGTTGCTGCACAGTGCCCGGCTGATCGGCTCGCGCTGAAGCTGATACGCTATGATACGAGCCAAACGGCGCAGATTATGGCACATGCCCGCAAACATACCGGCATGACGGGTACTACGCTATACCTGATCGGCTGCATGATGCGCGCCATGGAAGTCGCGGGAGCGACACAGGCAGGAGATGCCTACTGTGTTCCCTATGCTGCCAATCTGCGCAGGCGCAAGGCCCTGTCCCCATTATTTGGCAACCAGGTCAGTTTCCTGTTTGCCCAGGCAGGGCGTGACGTGGTGCGTTCCCGGGAGAAGCTGTTTGCTCA
>JBDLIF010000145.1:0-6689 GCA_039714955.1 Pseudomonadota bacterium
GACCAGGGCGGACGTGCGGTGCACCGCTGGCTCAAGAGCCGCAGACTGGCCCAGGTCGAATTTCCCGACTATCCTGAACTGTTCGTAAATATCAACACTATCGAGGAACTGAGGCGAGTTGAGGCCAGAATTTCACATACGCTAGCTGACCCTTAGCCCAATAAAAAATCCACCTTATGAAAGGTGGATTTTTTATTTTCTGAGGTCTTTAATTAGTCAGTATGAGAAACACCAAAAATGAAAAAATTACCGCCAATAATATACCCATATCGTCCTCTTCGAGCATCCATGCCCATCCGCAAGCGTTATTTTTTACTACAGCTGGAAATTATAGTTGCTTCATCAATCGGCGGGAATCGGATCATTCGTAAAGATTTGTAATATTTTTCCTACATTCGCATCCCCAGCGCCTGCCTACACAGGTAGAGCGGTTGCTTGACTGTCGCCGGTTTGAGCAGCAGACTGTTTCAAAAACAAGCCAATCAATGCCATGCCATCTGAAACCTCTTCCGACAAACTCGACCGCATCGTGGCGCAGGCGCGGCGTGACCGGGAGGAACGCGAGAGGGGTTATCGTGAGAGGGCCCTGAAGATCTACCCCTGGGTTTGCGGGCGTTGCAGCCGTGAATTCACACGCGAAAACCTGCGTGAATTAACGGTACATCATCGGGACCATAACCACGACAACAATCCGCCCGACGGCAGCAACTGGGAGTTGTTATGCATCTATTGCCACGACAACGAGCACTCACGTCATATCGACGCCGGCTATGGCGACACCACCACTGGCAAGCAACAGATCACCACCACACACAATCCATTCGCGGATCTGGCAAACTTGTTGAAGGAGAAGAAGTAACAGCGGGTGGGAGACAGCAGTAACCGGTTAGCTGCTCTTTCTTCTTTTCACCCTGGCGGTCGCCTCTGCCTGATGTGGATCATCCGGCCAGTAGTGTTTGGGATACCGGCCTTTCAGCTCTCTCTTCACCTCGCTGTAGGTCCGCGCCCAGAATCCCCGCAGGTCCTGAGTCACCTGAATCGGCCGCTGGGCCGGAGAGAGCAG
Source organism: Pseudomonadota bacterium (assembly GCA_039714955.1). Lineage (GTDB taxonomy): Bacteria > Pseudomonadota > Gammaproteobacteria > Chromatiales > Chromatiaceae > JASJBU01. The sequence goes on from JBDLIF010000145.1 coordinate 1,064, forward strand.
ATGCAGCACCAGGGGAATGCTGCCCTGGCAGACCCTTGGCGTCTCCGTCAGCCCGAACATCTCCTGCAGCCTGACCGCCAGAACCGGCGGTGAGCCGGGCGTATATTCCAGCTGTTTTCTCGAACCACTGGGCACCTGGATATGGCTTGGGGCCAATTCATCCAGCAGCTTGAGCCGCTCCCAGGAGAGCCGGCTCCGCAGGATAGCGAGCAGATCAAGATTCCGCAGCTGACCTTTCCGACTGATACCATCCAGCCAGGGGGCGAGCCACTCCGACAGATTCTGCATCAACCACTCATCCGTCAGATCGGGCCAGCCGGCATCCGGCTGCCATTGGTTAAGGCAGATGACCCGGTCACGCCATTGCCGGGACTTTTTCTCCCAGGGCAGAGAGTCTATGCCCATCTCACTAATGCCCCGCAGCAGGGCGGCCTTGATCCTGCCCGGGTCTGCATCCCGCAGGGGTTTGGCTGATAGACGCAGGGCGCCCAAGCGTTCTTCCCGTTGTGCCACTACGATCTGCCTGGCACTGTCCCAGCCAACCGTCTCGACGCACTCCAACGGCAGATCGGGCAGTTGACGCAGTTCGAACTCACTGATGGCCGCGGCCAGCTGGATACGTCCTTCCGTCCGGCCGGCATCCAGCTGGGCGGCCACCAGAAAGGCATCCCCCGCCAGATTGTCCTCTTCCGCCAGCCAGGCGCCTCTGCCCGAGGCCAGCTGAAAACGGCCATGCCGGGTCTGTCTGGCAATGCGGTCCGGGTAGGCCATCGCCAGCAGGCTCGGCGCAGTGAGCAACGGGCTCTCCCGCGGTAGTGGCAGTCGTTCCAGCAACCTTTGAAACTGCCGGCTCACCCGGTCCACCCGACGGCAGCCTGGGATATCGAGGTCCCGGCCGAGAGGACGAGACCTGTCATCCTCTCGCCACAGCTCCAGCAGGGAGAGGCGATGTTCGACATCCACGCTCCAAACAGTCTCCCGACTGCGTTTCAGGATATCCCGCTCACTCAGCAGGGCCGCCAGATCACAGGCCACCCGCCTTGCGGAACGGCTGCCGGCACGCAACAGCATATGCGCCAGCCGGGGATGCAGCGGCAGGCTCGCCATCGCCCTGCCCATGGGGGTCAGACGACCCTGACCATCCATCGCGCCCAGGGAGTTCAGCAGATCGCGGGCCTGGGCATAGGCACCGTCGGGGGGCGGATCGAGCCACTGAAGATCCCGCGGAGCCGAGACGCCCCACTGCAGCAGATCCAGCACCAGAGGCGCCAGATCGGCCTCCAGGATTTCGGCCGGATGCTGCCCCGGCAGACCCGCCTGACGCTGCTCGCTCCAGAGCCGGTAGCAGCGCCCCGGTCCCAGGCGCCCGGCCCGGCCAGCCCGTTGCGCGGCCGCCGCGCGGGAGACAGGTACCGTTTCCAAGCGGGTCAAGCCGGTATTGGGCAGAAAACGGGGCAGCCTGGACCAACCACTGTCCAGCACGCTGGTGACTCCCTCGATGGTCAGACTGGTCTCGGCGATAGAGGTGGCAAGCACCACCCTTCGGCGTCCCCGGGGATCCGGCAGGATCGCCCGATCCTGCTCCTGCCGGCTCAGATCACCATAGAGCGGGCAGATCAGGGGGGCATCGGCTACTCCCGCGAGCAGCGCTGACAGGCGTTCCACCGTCTGCCTGATCTCCCCCACACCGGGCAGGAAGACCAGCAGGTCTCCCGGTTCCTGCTTCAAACACCGGCTGATGGCGCTCGCCATCACATCCGCCAGGCGTCGATTGGGCGGGGGATCACCCAGATAGTTGACCGTCACCGGATGAACGCGGCCCTCCGCACGAACCACGGGCGCACCCCCCAACAACTCGGAGACCGCTTCACTCTCCAGGGTGGCCGACATCACCAGCAGGCGCAGATCGTCCCGCAACCCCGCCATGACATCAAGGGTAAAGGCCAGGGCCAGATCGGCATGCAGCGAGCGCTCGTGAAACTCGTCGAAGATAACCAGCCCCACCCCGTTCAGCTCCGGATCCTGTTGCAGGCGGCGGGTCAGTATGCCCTCGGTCACCACCTCGATACCTGTCCTGGCGGAAACCCTGTTATCGAGACGGATCCGATAGCCGACGCTCTCGCCGACCTTCTCCCCCAGCAGATCGGCCATGCGCGCCGCCGCGGCCCGGGCGGCCAGACGTCGGGGTTCCAGCAGGATGATCTTTTGCCCGGCCAACCAGGGCTCCTTGAGCAGCTTCAGAGGAACCAGCGTGGTTTTACCGGAACCAGGCGGGGCGGTCAGGACGGCACGTTGCTGTGTCTCCAGCGACCGGCGAAGTGCCGGGAGCGCGCTCAAGACAGGCAGCTCATCCATGAAGAGTTTGAAGCGGCATAATGCGCCTTAACGGAGAGATGGAGGTGTAAAAGTACATAGAGCCCGGTAGAGTAATGGGTGTTGCGTACCCTAGTACACCATTAATGTAATAACAATTTTCGCAATCTATAATTGATCTTAGTGGGAGAAATCATTAACCTTCAGTTCCGACCGCTGCCGAATGTAAAGGGGATCAAAATTATATATGCAGGCTGTATACTTACAAGGGCATGCTGGGCTGCGGCAGATGGCGACCCGATCGCCTCGCATCGTCTCTTCAGCATCTGGTCAGACCCAGGCATAACTGGACCGCATCGGGTGTCACTTTTTCAATAATACCCTCTTGAGGAAGAGGGCGTTGATGAACAGCATTAGTCAATATGTATAAGGAGAAAACCATGAATAAACTGTTAGTTCGTTCCACTCTGTTAGCTGCAGTAACCGCATTACTGACCACGAGCTATGCCCAGGCTCGTGATGAGGCCCCCGGGTACGCGGAAGACTCCTGGGGCAATATCGTCCGCAGTGGTTCGGGCGATTGTGTCCATACGGGTGCTTGGAAACCGGAAATGGCTACCGTCGTCGGCTGTGACGGGGTGACCGTAGATGCCAAGGTAACAACCACCAGGGGTGAGGCCTCAGGCATAGTCACCGAGATTGTGCTGCCTTCCACAGCCATGTTCGCCTTCGACAGTGCGGAGTTGACCGACGAGGGAAAACAAAACATCGAAGCGCATCGTGAGACCCTGCAGCCTGAGTTGTCAAAGGCCTATGCTGCTATCATCATTGGCCACACCGACAGCACGGGTGACGCCGATTACAACCAGGGCCTGTCATTGAGGCGTGCAGAGTCGGTGCGCGATTATCTGGTCGAAACCGGTACGCAGGTTGACAATCTGCGGGTGGTAGGCAGAGGGGAAAGTGAACCTACTGCCTCGAATGATACCCCTGAAGGCCAGGCGGCCAATCGGCGCGTAGAAATAGTCGTAGTCGCAGAGGTGCGGGCCCTGGATTCCATGCAATTTCCAAGTATTGCGCTGTTTCCCCGCAGAAGTGGAGAGCTGACCGAAGAGGGTAAGCAGGTTATCGAAAAACATCGCGAAGCCGCCAGGGAGCAGTTTCAGCGGGCCAGCTACATTGAGATCATTGGCCATACCGACGATGTGGGTGACGATGATTATAACCAGGAACTTTCGGAGCAGCGGGCACAGAGCGTATATAACTACCTGGCGGAAACAGGCATGGATATAACCAAGGTCGTGGTTACGGGTATGGGTGAGAAGTCGCCGATTGCCAGCAACAAGACAGACGAGGGCCGTGCGGAAAACCGTCGGGTCGAGATCCTGTTGTTAGGCCGGGATAGATAACCACCGCATATCACATCTCCCCGTTCGGGGAGATGTGATGCCTCTCCTTAGGTCTTCAACATACAGCGAGAAATCGCAATGCTTAACTGGCTGAGGATCTTGGCTGGCCTAGTCTTATTTACATCACTCATTGCCCATTCTCAAGAGGTATTCGTGTAGTCGGCAAACAGGCAAAGCACGGAACAGCAGACCCTTAAAACTTCTCACCCACCTGGACTAATACAGTGTAATCATCTGAGCTCACGGCCAGATCCAGCCCGATATTGAGCGGTTGTTCTTCAGTCAGCTGCCAGCGGATGCCACCTCCATAGCTCAAAATGGTCTTGTTCGAGGTGATATCGTGCAAGTCATCACCAAACCACCCCGCCTCGACAAAGGCGACCGCCCCCCAGCGGGGCAGGAACTTGTGGCGCACCTCGGTATGCAGGGACAGGGTCAGGTCATCCCTGTAGCGACCCCTGGCGAAACCGCGCATATCCAGATAGGGCAGATCGAAAAAGGGCGCGCTCCCCGAAACCGTCTCGGTCCGCGCACGCAGCGCCACCACTGTACTATTACCAACCGGCTGATAGTGATTCACGAACATCAGCAACTTCCTGTAATCGAAGTCACCGCCCCACTGCTGAGCGTAATCCGTCCACTTGATCTGAGCGTTCTGGCCGCGCGTGGGATAGTACTTATTGTCCCGGCTGTCGTACGAGGCCGCCGGACCGATTCCGGCGGTGCGAATCCGCCCGCGGATCTCAGGCAACCAGGGAAGGAACTCTGACAGCTGGAATACGCTGTCGGAATCCAGGTAGAGGTAATGAATGCCCGCAAACCAATGATCCGTTCCCGGAATGCGCACCTGAAACTGTGGTGCAATGACGCTGATCTTGAATCCGTAATCGATCGGATTCCTGGCAAGTATGGGATTGTCGCCCACGCCATAATACTTGAGGTTGAATTCACCATAACCGGCGAAACCCGTGAACCGGAAACGATCATTGCCCCAGGCATCATCGTGGAACACCCCGGCGCCCCAACTGTCGGTGTCGCTGTACATGACCCCCAGGCCACTGGTGGCATTCGGGGAGCGATCATCCCCAGGACGCTTGGAGTGAAGGTACAAGAGGGCAGCATTCACCCCGGTGCCGATGGTTGGATTGGAAAAGGGTATGGGCACTGCGACGAAATTGCCTTTACTCGAACTCGTGGCGCTGCCCTCCTGTGCCTCCTCGACGATATCCACGACTGCCGTCTCCGCCCCACCCAGCACTTTGTCGCTGAGCAAGACAAGCAACACCATCAGGATCGCCATTCCAATCCGGGCTGGTGGATACATGTCACTCTCGCTCGGCTTGACCCATCTCCTCACCCGCCGCCCAAATCCGGTAGCGGACCGAAAACCCTTCCGGGACGTAGGTTACTACCGGGAGTTTACTGTTGTAGCGTTGAAAAAAACCCTTCCCTCTGACCTGGACAAACGCCTCGCTCAGTGGTTCGTCCGGCGGACAGGCCATCATGGTCGAGGCAGGCCCCGCGACCTTCTCCAACATGAAGTAAGGATATCCCCAACCCTCAGCGACCCGTCTTTCGAGATTGCCGCCGAACCGGGTAAGATTGCAGTCGACCCGCAGGGTCTTACCTACGATGATCTCTATCTTCCTGTCGGCCTCTTTTTCCATCGTCGGCACGCGAAACACCATCCGCACGATCCCTTCCTCGGGAGCCGGGTAAGGTTTCATATCGTTCGGGCCCTGGTCAGCGCAGGCCATCGGAATCACTACTGAGGCCAACAAAGCAAATAATCGCGTGTGTTTCATATCGATCCTCTTCTAATCCACGTAGCATGTTCATCTTGTACCAACGATTCAACCGACTCCTGCCAACTGATGCCATCCGTTCTCGCCGCGGGCAGCCCC
>JBDLIF010000146.1:0-6677 GCA_039714955.1 Pseudomonadota bacterium
TCCTGCCCTGGCAAGGCGCGAAGCAGCCGCTGCCCTCGGTGTCCTCTTCCACAGAGTGGTTCGCCGGCAAGCACGACCCCCTGCCTCCCGCCAGGGTGGCCAACTACGAGGTGGCGAGCGATGCTTGAGCAGACGGCGTGGCTGATTCCTCTGCTGCCGCTGCTGGCGGCCCTCTGGGTAGGCGTTGGCATGGCAGGCGGCTGGAACCAGGGCGAAAAAGGCGAACGCCCCACGGCACGGGTGGTGCTCGGGGCAACGGCGCTCTCTCTACTGTTGCTGCTGGCACTCGATCTGCAGGCACTGATCAACGGAGCGCCGGGTCAACAGGTCTATTTCAGCTGGCTGACCAGCGGCAGCTATGAGGTACTGATCAGCTTCACCCTCGATGGCCTCGGACTCTCCATGGCCACCCTGGTGGCGCTACTCTGCCTGGTGACCATCCGTTTCTCCATCGACTATATGCACCGGGAGGCGGGATTTCAGCGTTTCTTCCTCGTGCTCAGCCTGTTCAGCAGCGCCATGCTGTTGATTGTCATGGCCGGTAATGCCGTGATGGCCTTCATCGGATGGGAACTGGCCGGCGTCAGTTCTTATCTGTTGATCGCGTATGCCTACGACCGCCCCACTGCCACCGGCAATGCCACGCGGGCATTTGTCACAAACCGCATCGGCGACGGCGGCTTTGTGCTGGGCATCGCCTTCTGCTTCCTCTGGTTCGGCAGTGTGGAGTGGCCGACCATCCTGGATGAGGAGCGAAAACTGGAGACCCTGCACGCCGGCCTGCTGCTGAGCGGCTTCCTGCTGGCCGCCATGGCCAAGTCCGCTCAGCTGCCCTTCGCCGGCTGGATCGCCAGGGCCCTGGAGGGCCCCACTCCATCCAGTGCCGTATTCTACGGCGCCCTGATGGTGCATGCCGGTGTCTACCTGACCATCCGGCTGGAACCCCTGCTGACCCAGGTGCCCGCGATGATGGTTTTATTGGTCGTCTTTGGCCTTGGCACCGCCCTCTACGGCTGGCTTTCCGGCCTGACACAGACCGATGTCAAAAGCGCATTGATGTTTTCCACCACGGCCCAGGTGGGGCTCATGTTTGCAGAGTGCGGGCTCGGTTGGTTCGACCTGGCGGCCTGGCACCTGGCGGCCCATGCCGTATTGCGGGCCTACCAGTTTCTCCATGCGCCAGCCCAGTTGCATCTCACGAAGAAGCCGGTGCGGCCGGTGCCTGCCTGGCTGGCACAACGCCCGCGACTTTATAACGCGGCCCTGCAACGATTCTGGCTCGATCCGATGAGCGATTGGCTGCTGGTGCGCCCGACCCGTGCCCTGGCTCAGGATGTAAGGGATTTTGACCAGAAGGTGGTAAACCGCATGGTCGGCCTGCCCACCGGCGCCAGTGCCCTTTCTTCCCTGGCACAGTATGAAAAGCAAAAGGCAGGCCTGACGACGGAAGACAGCGATATCGGCCGCGGCAGCGGCGTGGCCGGACGGATACTCGAGTGGGTCGCCCATAAGCTGCACTGGTTCGAGGAACACCTCGTGCTGAAGGGCGGCGGCGAAGGCCTGAAGGAGGCCATCGAGCGTATCGGCAAGTATGCGCTGCTGATCGAGAAGCTGCTGAGCCAGCCCCGCTACTTGTTGCTGCTGATCATGGCGACCTTCGTGGTGATCATCTGACATGGCCTTCAGCGAATTACACTGGAGCGCCCAATCAGCCTACCCCATCCTCGGCGTGCTGCAGCTCCTCCCCCTTGGCGCCATGGCAATGATGTTACTGGTTGGTCAGTCGCGCCGGGTGCTGCTCCTGGGAGTCATCGCCGCCGCCTTGGAACTCCTGGTGGCATTGGACCTCTACCGGCTCTACGACCACGCGTCTCCGGTAATGCAGTTCGCAGAGCGGTTTCAACTGTTCGGCCCCTTCGGTTACCACGCCGCGGCGGACGGTCTGACCGTACTGTTCGTCCTGCTCAACGCCGTACTGACCCTGCTGGTGGTGCTCTACAGCCACGTCCGTGGTCTGCAGCCTCTCTCCCGGGTACTGATCATGGTATTCGGGGTCGAGGCGACCTTGATGAGCCTGCTCGTCACCGTCGATCTGTTCTGGTTTCTGCTCATGTCCGCCCTGCAGTTGCTGCCGGTCGGCTACCTGGTCTGGCGTTGGGCCACTTCGCCGGAAAGGGACATGATGTCGATCCGTTTTCTCCAGTTCATGGGGACCGGCCTGCTATTGTTGTTGGTTGGCACCCTGATGTTGGGATGGAACTACGCCGATGCCACCGGTGGCGGATGGAGCTTCGACCTGTTTCAACTGAGCAGTGTCGAGGTGAGCACGCCGATCCGCTCCCTGACCTTCTTTCTGCTCTTTTACGGCCTCGCCGTTCGCACCCCCCTCTTCCCACTCCACGGCTGGCTGCCGCTGGTGGCCGAACATGGCAGCATTGCCGTGGCACCGGTGTTTCTGCTGGGGCTGAAGACCGGCATCTACGGCATGTTGAGATATGTCTTCCCCCTGATGCCGGAGGCGGTGTTGCAGTGGCATCCCTATGTGGTCGCCTTCGCCGTTACCGGGGTTTTCTATGCGGCCCTGTTGGCCCTGCTGCAGGTCAACCTGCGCCGTCTTCTGGCCTTTGCCGTGGTCTCCCATACCGGCGTGCTGGTGATCGGCCTGTTCAGCCTGGGCGAACTCTCATTTGAAGGCAGCGTCATGCTTGCGGTGAATTTCGGCCTTGCCATCACCGGCCTGGCGTTCATGAGCGGCCTGGTCTACAAACGAACCGGCACCATGCTGCTTAACAGGCTCGGTGGCCTGTTCGATCAAATACCGGTCATCGGCATCGCCTTTCTGGTGGCCGCCCTCTCGATCGTCGGTATGCCGGGCACCCCGGGCTTCGATGCCGTCCACCTGGTACTGGAGGACTCCATGCACCGTTTCGGCGCCCTGGTCACCATCGCCGCAGCCCTGGGCAACGTGGTCGCCGCCGGTTTCTTGTTGCTGGCTTTCCAGCGGGCGTTTCTTGCCCGGCACAGCGATGGCGGACCGAAGCACAGGGTGGAACCGCCATCGGCGCTGGAGCAGGCGGTTGCCGTCATGGTGATCCTGGTCCTGTTGGGTACCGGCTTCTTTTCGGAACCCTGGCTTGAGCTGACCGAGCAATCAATGAAGGGACTCAGTGCACTCTATGCCACAACCGGAGCCCATTGAGAGAATCGTGATCATGACAGACGCCCCCCTGCTGAGCCTGATGATCCTGATCCTGCCAGCAATGGCGCTCCTGATCTGGCTGTTGCCCCGTCCCGACCAGGCAAGATGGGTCGCCGTGTTCGCCACGTTGGCGGCGCTGCTGCTGGCGGCGCTGGTGGTTGCCGGCTTCGATCCGGCGAATCCCGATTTCCAGTTTGTGGAGCGCCACCCGTGGATGCCCGGCCTGAATATCGAGTACCTGGTGGGGGTGGACGGCATTTCTGTGCTGTTTCTTCCGCTCACGGTACTGCTCTTTCTCGGTGTTATCCTCGCCTCCTGGAACAGCACCCGCACCGCCCTGCCACGACTCTTTTTCTCGCTGCTGCTGTTGCTCGAAAGCATCATGATCGGCATCTTCTGCTCGCTGGACACCATCCTTTTCTTCTTCTTCTGGGAATTGAGCCTGATCCCCCTCTACTTCCTGATCAGTCTCTGGGGCGTGGGACCGAACCGTCGGTTTGCCGCTGTCAAATATACCCTCTTCATGCTGGCAGGCGGTCTGCCCCTGCTGTTCGGCCTTCTGCTGCTGGCCTTCAACAGCGCCGAACTGGCGGGCACCGGCGTCCCCCAGGGATTCTCTTTCGACTACAGCGAACTGCTGGACCTGCAACTACCCAAGGGGACAGAGACTTTGGTGTTCCTGCTGCTGTTGACAGGCTTCGCCGTCAAGACTCCGCTCTTCCCCTTTCACACCTGGTTACCGGTGGTGGCGCAGGAGGGGCCGGTGGCAATAGTCGCGCTGATTACCGGTCTGAAACTGGGCGCCTATGGACTGATCCGTTTCGTCGTTCCCCTCACACCAACGGCGGCGCAGGAGTATCACTGGTTACTGGCGGGACTGGGTGTCGTCGGCATCATTTACGGCGCCATGGCCGCGATCACCCAGACCAACCTGCGGCGCATGCTTGCCTTTTCCAGCATGAGCCATGTGGGCCTGGTGGTTCTGGGGATCGCGACCTTCACTGTCCAGGGGCTGCAGGGCGCGCTCTTCCAACTGCTCAACTTTACTCTGGTCGCAGGGGGCATCTTCATCCTGAGCAGTTTTCTGCACCACCGCACCGGCTCCACCGATCTGATCAGTCTGGGGGGGATCGCCAGGACCATGCCTTTACTAGCTTCCTTTTTCTTCCTGTTCGGCCTGGCTGGAATGGGAGTGCCCGGCACCTCCGGCTTCCCGGCGGAGTTCCTGATCCTGTTGAGCGCCCTCAATACCCACACCGGCGCGGGATTGGCTGCTCTCTTCGGAATGGTACTGGGGGCCGGCTATTTTCTCAGCTACTTCAGGCGCGGCTTTCTCGGCCCGGTGAACAATGCCGTAGTCGCAGATGCGCCGGATCTGCGCAGGCGGGAGTTGATCCTGGTCTCCCTGCTCGCTGTATTGATACTATTCGCCGGTCTCTATCCGAACGGGGTATTGGAATTCACGCACGCCGCCACCGACAGGTGGATTAACCACCTTTGAAACGAATGAACCACCCGCAGTGGAATACCCGCCCCTCCCATTGGTCCCATTGACTATCAACACCTGTTAACAGCTTAGGGTATCAACATGTACGGAACAACCGGATTGATCTCCAGCCTTTTAGGCGCCTATCACATGTCATCGGTAGCAATGCGTTACAGCCGATTTGTGCCGCGTGTTTACAATCTGGCAATCTCACTGGGATTCGAACGTGGAAAAATCATGCCATCCCGGGCTTTCTGCTCCGATGAAAGCCAGGGATACCCGATCATACTCATCGCAAAACACTTTGGCACCTTCCCGTTCAATCACGGCTTGGTGGGAGGTATCGTCGCGACTGACCGGCATGCCCCTCATGCACACCATGGAAAGGATCTGGTGATCATCCACGCCAGCCACGTGGGTTATGACCCGGAAAGCGGCAGGTTCGGCGTCTATCGCCGACTGCAGACTGAAGACATGAGTGAGACATCCAATTGCGGGAAGATCTGTGGCGCATTGGATTGGTACCAACGTGAATACAGGTTTGCGCGCGACAATATTTTCCTTTACGAGGAAAACGGCAATCGCAAAGTCGTCGTCGATAATCTATTGCTGCATGCGGAACGCAATGAAGGATTATTGCTCAACCTGGACAGGATTGTAGAGGTCGATTCAGAGGGGAATCCGAAACCGGAATATTCAAGGAGTACGGCAAAAGTGTTTTCGGCATCGCCGGTTCTGCTCGATTATCTGAAGGGCTATGAATGGAAGTCCGGGGATGGGGAAGCGATCGGTGACCGTTTGCATCCCGACCTTTTCTTCTTTAAGAGAAATATCGCCCATCATCCTGAAGGAAGGGATCATCTGGAGAAAAATCTTTTAGACGTCATGCCCTATGTTGTGACATCGGAGTGGCCGGCGCTCGCGGCGGCTCAGGCGAACACGCAGGTGGAATTCGATCGCGCTTTCCGAACCGTTGTTCAGGAGCCGTCGTACAGGAATAAGAAGATCCTCTTTATATCGGGCCTGAATGTGGACATCTCGCCACAGGTAGGACAGCTCTTTCCGCTGACCAAATTCATTCCCTGGGCCGCCTATGTGCAGGATGAGTCCGGCAATCATCGGACCTGGGAACAAGCGGAGCTCTACGAGCAACTCCAGGCACAGTCGTCAGAAAATCCCGATCAGGTCGACATGGAGACAGCGATTCACACCATGGAAAAGGCGAAAGAGATCCAGTTGCCTTTTTAAGTTTCTTCAGGCTGCAAGTTGTCGTGCCGGCAGGAGGTCGAAGTGACGCACAAGCTTTTTGAATCCTACGTACTCAAATCGCTGTCCTTGAAGAACCGATGCGTCATGGCCCCCATGACCCGCTGCCGTGCCGGGGAAAGTGACGTGCCGACGCCACTCATGGCCGAGTACTACGCCCAGCGCGCCACCGCGGGGCTGATCATCACCGAGGGCATACCGGTATCTCCCCGGGCGCGGGGTTACCTCTGGACCCCGGGCATCTACACCGCCGAGCAGGTGCAAGGTTGGAGGCAGGTGACGAAGGCGGTGCATGACGCCGGCGGCAGAATCTTTGCCCAGATTTGGCATGTGGGGCGTATCTCCCATCAAAGCCTGCAACCGGATGAAGGCTCACCTGAAGCACCGACCAACGAGCAACCTGAAGATGCCGTCTGCTTTGCCTATGACGAGAACGGCAACCCCGCCAATGTCCCGACGAGTCCTCCACAAGCCCTGGATGCCGGCGGAATAGCCCGTATTCGAGAGGAATTCGCCCAGGCCGCCGAGAATGCGCGGGAGGCGGGAATGGACGGCGTGGAGATTCACGGCGCGAACGGTTACCTGTTCGATGAGTTCCTGAACTCGGTGGTCAACACGCGAAGTGACGCCTACGGCGGCTCGACCCGGAATCGCTGCCGTTTCCTTCTGGAAACCGTGGATGCCGTGGCCGAAGCCATCGGTGCTGACAAGACCGGTGTTCGAATT
>JBDLIF010000147.1:0-6651 GCA_039714955.1 Pseudomonadota bacterium
GACAAACGGTTTGGCTTCACCCACTCTGCCACCTCTCCAGTGAATCGTTCTGAATGCCCTCGCAAGCAGACGTCCCTGTGACGCACCCAGCCCGTACTTCTGCCGTATACGGATATACCAATGCCGCAAGGGCATGGATGCCCAAGAGCGGCCTGTACGGTCGTTCAGCCAACTGCGTTTGTTCACTGGACAAACGGTTTGCCTGAACCCACTCTGCCACCTCTCCGAAGGTGCGCTAGAATACCTGAAACCGACTTGAAATTTCCAGCTTTAACGCCATATTCTGTTAGTTGATCTTTTTTTCGATCCTTGTATCCTTTGCTGAACCTACGAAACCATTTACTGTCTTATTTACAACTGATTGATTTTAGGCATTTACCAGGAGATAAAGCCCCCATGAATCGACTTGATATTCCTGCAGTCCGATCCACAGAATCGGTTATTGCATCAAACAAGCTGATCAAGAACACCTACACCCTGCTGTCCATGACGCTGCTGTTCAGCGCCCTGACCGCTACCGCATCCGTCTTTCTGGCCATGCCAGGCTGGACCTATCTGGCATCCGTCATCGGCGCGATTGTGCTGATCTGGTTCGTGCTGCCCCGCACCGCCAACTCCGCGGCCGGCCTGCCGGTGGTGTTCGGTATCACGGGTCTGATGGGATTCGGTCTCGGCCCGATCCTCAACACCTATCTGGCCATGTCCAACGGACCGGAGATCGTGGGCACCGCCATGGGCGGTACCGGCATCATCTTCCTCGGCCTCTCCGGCTACGCCCTGACCAGCAAGCGTGACTTCAGCTTCATGGGCGGTTTCCTGATGGCCGGACTACTGGTGGTCTTCATCGCCGCCCTGGCCGGTATCTTTATCCAGATGCCTGCCCTGCACCTGGCGATATCCGCTGTGGTGATCCTGCTGATGAGCGGTTTCATCCTGTACGACACCAGCCGCATGGTGCATGGCGGCGAGACCAACTACATCATGGCCACCGTCAGCCTCTACCTGAACATCTATAACCTGTTCGTTCACCTGCTGGCCCTGCTGGGTGCGCTTTCCGGTGACGACTGATAGGCTGAGTTTAAACTCGGTTGGCAAAACCCCGGCAGATGCCGGGGTTTCGTATTTATGGGGATAGAATAATGGACTGGACAAAGATTATCTGGGCCGTTCTGCTGGGCGCTATGATCCTGTTTCTCTGGCCGAGGGCCAAGCATATGCTCAAACACAGCCCCAAGGCGGAAAGCGGTGACTGGCAGGCGGTTGTGGTACCGATATTGTTTGTGGTGGGGTTTGTGATTCTGTTGATCATGATGGTGTGAACACCCCCACCCCGGCCTTCCCCCTGAGGGGGGAAGGAGTTCTTATCTTTAGATCTTCTCAACCCCACCCATGTAGGGCCGCAGCACCTCGGGCACCATGATATTCCCCTCGGCGTCCTGATAGTTCTCCATCACCGCCACCAGGGTGCGGCCCACCGCCAGTCCAGAACCATTGACCGTATGCACCAGCTCCGGCTTGCCGGTCTCCGGGTTACGCCAGCGGGCCTGCAGCCGGCGGGCCTGGAAATCGAGGAAGTTGGAGCAGGAGGAGATCTCCCTGTACTTGCCCTGCCCCGGCAGCCAGACCTCCAGGTCGTAGGTCTTGGTGGAGGAGAAGCCGATATCCCCGGTACACAGGCTCACCACCCGGTAGGCCAACCCCAGCTTCTGCAGGATCACCTCCGCATGGCCGGTCAGCTCCTCCAGGGCCCGGAAGGAGTCGTCCGCCGCCACGGCCTGTACCAGCTCCACCTTCTCGAACTGATGCTGACGGATCATGCCACGGGTGTCCTTGCCGTAGGAGCCCGCCTCGGAGCGGAAACAGGGAGTGTGGGCAACCCATTTGCGCGGCATGTAGTCGGCATCGATGATCTGAGCCCGCACCAGGTTGGTGATCGGCACCTCGGCGGTAGGGATCAGGTAGTACTCCGACTCGCCGCAGAGCTTGAACAGATCCTCCTCGAACTTGGGCAGCTGACCGGTACCCCTCAGGCTGTCCGCATTCACCAGGTAGGGCACATAGGCCTCGGTGTAACCATGCTCGCGGGTATGGGTATCCAGCATGAACTGGATCAGGGCCCGGTGCAGCTGCGCCAGGGGCCCGGCCATCACCGCGAAGCGGGAGCCGGTGAGGCGCGCAGCCGCCTCGAAATCGAGGATCCCCTTGGCCTCGCCGAGGGAGACATGGTCCTTGGGCGTGAAATCGAAGACCGGTGGCTCGTCCCAGTAACGCTCCTCCCGGTTGTCCGATTCATCCTTGCCGTCCGGCACCGACTCGTGGGGTAGATTTGGGATGCCCAGGCTGATCTCACTCAGCTCATCCTGTACCTGGTTCAGTGCCTCCTGCAGATCCTTCAGCTTGTCCCCCAGTTCCGCGACCTCCGCCAGCAGGGGTTGTATATCCATGCCGTCCGCCTTGGCCCTGCCGATCGACTTGGAACGGCTGTTGCGCTGGTTCTGCAGCTCCTGGGATTGCACCTGCAACTCCTTGCGTCGGGCCTCCAGCACGGAAAGCCGCTCCTTGTCGAGTTGATAGCCCCGGCGCGCCAACAGCGCCGCGGTGTTGTCCAGGTCGTTTCTTAACAGACGGGGATCGAGCATGTGTTATTCACCCTTATTCACTCTGGCGGGCCAGCTCACCACATGGCCCGGTTCAACAATACGATTCAAATCCCGCAGGATCTTCGCGGCCTTCTCCGGCCTGTCAAAGAACTCGATCACCAGCGGCAGGTCGAGGGAGATATCCAGCAGGTTGGACTCATGGGCCTTGCCCGACTTGCCGAACCCGGCAATGCCCCGGAAGGCGGTCACGCCGCAGACCTTCTCTTCCTTGTGCAGAAAATCCAGCAGCTGGCGAAACTGGTGGTCGCCCTCGGTCAGATAGACCCTCACCATAGTCACTTCGGTTGTGTACATCCTAGAATCCTCAGTTGAATGCCGCGAAGGGTGCATTTGTGGTGGTGCAGGGCAAGGCACAACGACGCGGAATAGTTATTCTATTCCAAGGAGTTGTAACGTAGCTGACCCACATGGATGTGGGAAATGCCGGTTCCGTCTGGAACATGAAACGGCCATGTGCCGCCACAAGTGTGCCATTCGCGGTGTAACACTGTTCACTCAACATGTGAATTCCCTAAAAAACAATAAAGTTTATATTTGCAGAATGTTAAGGTATGACTAATAGTGGTCAACTGGGGGTTCTAGGATCATAGCTGCCTCCCGAGCAGTACGCCGAACCAGCAGGCCGAGACACAGGCAATCACACTCACCAGCATATTCAGACCGGCCTTCATGAAATCCGCCTGCTCAATGAGATTCAGGGTCTCGATGGAGAAGGTGGAGAAGGTGGTGAAGGCGCCGAGAAACCCTACCAGCAGCGCCGCCCGGATCTCAGGCGCAACTGCCATTCTGTCGAGCAGCAGTACATAGAGAAACCCCATCACCAGTGAGCCCAGCACATTCACCGCCAGGGTACCGAACGGGAAGGAACGACCCAACAGACTGTAGACGCCACTGGAGACCCAGAAGCGGAACAAAGCACCGGCTGCCCCCCCGGCGGCAATGGCAATTAGCTGGGTCAATGGTCCTCTTCCAGTCAGATGTTTGATCGACGTACTAAACAGTTCATAGGATAGCCGACATGCACCTCCGTGGGACGCCGTGAATACTTCCCTGTAGGCTTGACGGTAGCATCCCTGTTACCGACACCCCCGGAGATGCATGCCGACTATCCAACGTGCGCGTTAGTAGCTAGCCGGCGCCATTGGCTACGCTATCCCGATTGGATTATCTGTTGAACAATCCAGCTGCATAGTCAGCAAGCGGCTTGGCCAACAGATCCTGAGGATGGTCGCCTCCCCAGGACATGACCTTGCTGGTGCCTCCCAGTTCGGCACTATCAACCTTTTCCCCTGTGGAAACATCGATAATAGTGACTCTTATCGACACCACATCCGGTCTGCCCGACCACTCGGTCGCCCGATCCTCCCAATGGAGGATCTCGGGATAGATCAGATAATCGACAGCCTTTTCTCTTGCCCTGCTCAAGGCATTATCCAGGTGTTCATAGCGTCCGCCAACGACGATGTTTTCGAGATAAGGGCTGAACGCCATCTCTACCTCCTGGGCAACCATGGCACCGGAACCGGTATAAAAGATCGTGCCATATTGACCATCCCGCGGCACGACAAGGTAGGCCGACAACGCCTTGGACGCAGTCAAGTCAACCCCTTCCGTTCTCACCAGCCGGTGAGTGTCGGAACAGCCAAGCAGCGATGAGACAAGCAATAGAGCGAACACTAGCCTTGAAATCTTCATTTCCTACCTCTCAGCATTTTCGTCCACCTGAACGGGGGTAGATCTTCTTACCCCCCCCATTCTACCCACCCTGGGTGGATTCTTCATCGAGCTTTTTCAGATAGGCCAGTTTTTCCGCGATCTTGATCTCCAGCCCCCGATCCACCGGATAGTAGTAGCGCTGCCCCCGCAGCTCATCCGGCAGGTAGTTTTCCCCCGCCGCATAACCCTCTGGCTCATCGTGGGCATAGCGGTAGGCCTTGCCATAGTCGAGCCCCTTCATGAGTTTGGTCGGTGCGTTACGCAGCTGCAGGGGCACCTCCAGGGAGCCCGAGGCCTTCGCCTCCGCCAGGGCACCCTTCCAGGCCAGATAGACCGCATTGCTCTTCGCCGCGCAGGCCAGGTAGACCACCGCCTGAGCAATGGCCAGCTCCCCTTCCGGACTGCCCAGGCGCTCCTGGGTGTCCCAGGCGTTGAGGGTGATCTGCAGGGCTCGTGGGTCGGCATTGCCGATATCCTCACTCGCCATGCGTACCACCCGACGGGCCACATAGAGGGGATCGCAGCCGCCGTCGAGCATGCGCGCCAGCCAGTAGAGCGCCGCGTCCGGGGCGGAGCCGCGCACCGATTTGTGCAGGGCGGAGATCTGGTCGTAAAAGGCCTCTCCCCCCTTGTCGAAACGCCGCAGGGTACCCGTTGCCACCTCTTCGATCACTGCGCGGGTTATCCGCTCGCCCTCGGTCAGGTCGGCGGCGATCTCCAGCAGATTGAGGGCCCGCCGGGCATCACCGTCCGCCGCCTCGGCCAGCAAGTGGCGTGGCTCCGCGTCCAGGCTGAGACGCCGTCCGCCGAGTCCACGCTCGGCATCCGCCAGGGCCTGTTGAATGATCTGTTCCACATGCTCCCTGGTGAGGGATTTGAGCACATAGGTGCGGGCGCGGGACAACAGGGCGTTGTTCAACTCGAAGGAGGGATTCTCCGTGGTGGCCCCGATAAAGACCACCGTGCCATCCTCCACATGGGGCAGAAAGGCATCCTGCTGGGACTTGTTGAAGCGATGCACCTCATCGATGAAGAGCACCGTGGGGCGATTCTCCTGCTGCTTGATCAGGCGGGCCTGCTCCACCGCCGCGCGGATATCCTTGACCCCGGAGAGCACCGCGGAGAGGCTGAGAAAATGGGCGCCGGAGTGGCGCGCGATGACACTGGCGAGGGTGGTCTTGCCGGTACCCGGCGGCCCCCAGAAGATCATGGAGTGGAGCCGATCCTCCTCGATGGCTCGGTGCAGGGGTTTACCCTCGGCAACGATGTGCTCCTGGCCGACGAATTCATCCAGGGTACGCGGCCGCATACGGTCCGCCAGAGGCCTGGTTTCACTGTTGGTCGATCCATCGAACAGGTCTTTGGAGAGCATCCTGGAAAGTCTAGTTGGAGGGGTTCAGAGATCGCCGATGAGGTCGATCCCGGAAGGGGGACGGAAGATAAACAGCTCGTCCTTCAGGGCCGGATTGCGCTGCACATTGGAGAAGACAAAGCGGGTGATCTGGCCGAAATTGTCGGTCATCTCCATGCGGCGCAGCTCATTGTCCATCAGCGCCAGGCGTACACTGCTGAACTGGGCGTCCTTATCCCTGGGCCGTAGCTCCAACCAGAAAAGATCGTCAGCCGCTGGCATCTCGCTGATCTCAAAATGCTGGTTGACCGGTCCCGGATCACTCAACAGCTGGGCGGGGGTACCCTCCAGCGCCGCCTTCTGGCTGCGATGGGAGACCTGATCGAGCTCCACGTCATGCAGCCAGATCCGGCTGCCATCGGCCACGATCAGCTGACCGTAGGGCCCCGCGTACTCCCAGCGGAGTTTCCCAGGGCGCCTGAGATAGAAGATGCCATTGCTGAAATAGAGACCCTCGTCATCGGGCCGTTCGACGGTCTGGCGAAACTCGGCCCGCAGGGTGCTCAAACCCTGGAGGAACCGCTCCAGTTGCCGAGCACCATCCGCCGCCTGCACCAGGGGCAAAGACCCAAGCAGCAAAACCGTCAATAAGAAAAAACGCTTCATCACCATTCGGTATCCTGAGTTAGCTAGGTTGGGCTGAGGTATGAAGCCCAACATTCTCTTTGTTTTCTGACAGTTGTTGTTGGGCTTCGTGCCTCAACTCAACCTACAGCTACAAATCCACACCCAGTTAGAACCACTTTAAATTCCTTCCCCCTCAGGGGGAAGGACCGTTCTTAACCGTGAGGACTTCGGCATGAAGTGGAACGAACCGATGGAGAAGGGCGGTTTTATGGTCGGGAAGGATGTGGAGGTTTCTGT
>JBDLIF010000148.1:0-6641 GCA_039714955.1 Pseudomonadota bacterium
CTTCCACCCGATGAGGGTGTCGGCGATACGCTCGATGCCTGCGGGCGGGATAAAGTTCTTGGGGTCGCCCTTTTCGAAGACCTGGCTGGCGTTGACCAGTAGCACCCTGCCCTGCCGGGCCTTCGGCTTAGCTCTGTTGAGGAAGAGGACGATACCCGGCGCGGTGGTGTTGTAGAAGAGGTTTTCGGGCAGGTAGAGCACTGCCTCGATGAAGTCATGGTCGACGAACCACTGGCGTACCATCTTTTCATTGTTGGTGCCGGCATTATCCCATCCCTGCATACTCGCACCGGTGTCGAGCGCCATCTCAGCTATCATCCTTTTCACCATCCTCCAGCTGTCTCTCGATCTCTTCCAGTTCCTTTAAATCTTCCTCGTCGGCCTGTTGGGCTTCCTTCGAACGGCGATGCACATCGAAGATCTCATATCGATCACGGGCTATCTGCTTCATCGACTCGTGGCTGATCGAACCCGCACTGTCCAGTACCGGCCGCTCGTTGAACTCCAACAGCCGGTCGACATTCTGCCGCCAGTAATCCAGGGTGAGCTGCTTGCGCTCCCTGGTGCGAAGTTCTGCCTGCTCGAGAAAGATCACCACCAGGCGGTTGAGGGTGTCGATTTCGTCGGCTGTCATATAGTTCTTGGCGATAATAACGTCATGTTTGCGGACACGGGAACCGCTCCAGTTGGTCAGCGCCATATTGGGTGCGTCGGGATCAGCGCGGGCGACGACGATTTCGGCGGCGGTCTGGCTGGTGACGGCATAGAGCAGTTTGTTCTGCACTTCCGCGAAAAACAGCTGTGCGTCCCGGTCACTGGCGCGGTAGTCGACGCTGAGCGCGAACAGGTCGCGAATCTTTTGGTAGAAGCGCTTCTCGGAGGCCCGGATCTCGCGGATGCGGGCGAGCAGTTCATCGAAATAGTCCCAACCACCGGGGTTCTTGAGTCGTTCGTCGTCCATGACGAAGCCCTTGACCAGGTATTCCTTGAGGTGCGTCGTGGCCCACTGGCGGAACTGGGTACCGCGGGGGGAGCGAACACGGTAACCGATGGCGAGGATGAGGTCGAGATTGTAGAGTCTGGTTCGGTAGCGCTTGCCGTCGGCTGCAGTTGTCAAGGATTCCTTGACAACTGAATCCTCGTCCAGCTCGCCCTCCTTGAAGATGTTTTTGGCGTGCAGACTAACATTCTGCTTGGTGGTCTGGAACAGCTCGGCGATTTCCAGCTGTGTGAGCCAGACGGTCTGGCCATCGACGCGGAGATCGAGCCGGGTGCGCCCGTCTTCTGATGTATAAAGAATCAATTCACTCATATCCGATCATCCGCAAAATTCTCTTCAGCTCCACATCCGTCTCCCTGCTCTCGGCTTCAATGGCATCCAGTTCAGCGACAATCTCCGTAATCGGCCGATAGGTCTCCGCGTCACTGGTGTGGATATAGCGGCTGGGGGAGATGTTGTAGTCGTTCTTCTTCAGCTCGGCATGGTCAACGATGCGGCTGAGTTTTTCCTCTTCCTCCCACCCGAGGAGGGTGTCGGCGATGTGCTGGATGCCTTCCGGCGGGATGAAGTTCTTGGGGTCGCCCTTTGCGAAGACCTGGCTGGCGTTGACCAGGAAGACCTTGCCCTGACGGGCTTTGGGCTTGGCCTTGTTGAGGAAGAGGACGATGCCCGGCGCGGTGGTGTTGTAGAAGAGGTTTTCCGGCAGGTAGAGGACACTCTCGATGAGGTCCTGGTCAACGAACCACTGGCGGACGGTTTTTTCCTTGTTGCTGCCGGCATTGCCCGAGCCACGGGAGGCGGCGCCGGTATCGAGAACGACGGCGGCGCGGCCTCTTTCATTGAGGCTGGCATGCATGTGCTGGACCCAGCCCCAGTCGGCGGAGGATTTGCCGGGGAAGCCGGCCCCGGCGGGGAAGCGGTCGAGTTCGTCGTTATCGTAGTCTGCCTCGGTGAACCAGTTCTGGTTCCACATGGGATTGGCGACGACGCGGTCAAAGGTGCGCAGTTTGCCGCTGTTTTCCGCGCGGAACTTGGGGTTCTTGAAGGTGTCGCCGATCTCTATCTCACCCTCGAAGTCGTGGATGATCAGATTCATGTTGGCCATGGCCCAGGTGTCGGCGATGTATTCCTGGCCATGGAGTTTCAACGGAGTGGGGGCATACCTGCCCCCGATCTCCTTTAGATCTCGGGGACTGGAAAGTCCCCGCTCCAAATGTCCCCGCTCCTTTCCCTCCATCGCCAGCTCGCATTTGATCAAGAGCCCACCCGAACCACAGCACGGATCGTAGATCTCCATGCCCGGCTCGGGCGCGAGCACGCGCGACATGATGGTGCCTACCTCGGGCGGGGTATAGAACTCACCGGCGCTCTGGCCGCCGCCCTCGGCGAACTTGCGGATGAGGTATTCGTAGCTCTTGCCGATGATGTCGGCCTCGACATCGTCGAGCCCGAGGCGCTTGGTACTGATGGCCTCGATGAGGTTGGAGAGGCGATCGTCGTCGAGGTCACGCTGGCCGTGGGTGGTGGCGTTGAAGTCGACACGGTCGATGATGCCCTGCAGAAGCGGGTTTTCATTCGCGATCTCCCGCAGATGGGTGGTGAGCTGCTCGCCGATCTTGTCCGCCAGCTTGCGGATGATGGACCAGACTGATTCTTCGGTGTCTTCCGGCACTAGAGGCAGGTAGAAGCGTACCAGCTTGTGGTCGGCTCTGGCCAGTTGGAAGGCCTTCTTGCGCGTGCCGACTTCCCTGGCAATGCGGTTCAGCTCGTCGTCGTAGACATCACACAGGCGCTTGGTGAAGATCAGCGGGAGAATGAAGTCCTTGTACTTCGGCGCATCCTTGGCACCGCGGATGGAACAAGCCGCATCCCAGATCCAGGATTCGAGGGATTTGTCCTGCTCTTTAGTAATTGCGACAGATTGCCTTGGTGTTTTTTTCTTTGAAACTGATTTCTTTCTAGCTTTTACTGCCATCCCTTTCCCTTAATACAGACATTTTATCGAGTGACAAACTGATTGACATATCACCTCCAGAGCTTTGTTTAGGTTACGCCACTTGGCCTTTGCATTCTAGAATATCTTCGATCATTCAATTACAGAAATCGGCCTTTCGCGCTACAATGTATACATTGCATACAAAGAGGCATCCCTCAATGGCGACCCTGAGCATACGCGTACCTGAAGAGATCAGTGAGCAGCTGGAAAAATTGGCGGAATCCACCGGTCGGACCCGTTCATTTCTGGCTCTCGACGCCCTGCGCCGCTACCTTGACCAAGAGCAATGGCAGGTTCAGGCGGTGCGAACCGCGGTAGAAAGAGCAGACAGTGGATCGGCTAAATATGTCAGCCATGACGCCGTTGATCACTGGCTGGCTGGCTGGGGTACTGATGCTGAAGGAGACGCACCGGAATGCGAATAAGGTGGCAGGACGATGCCATCAATGATTTGATTCAAGTCCGGCGCTTCATTGCCATGGACAACCCCCCGGCCGCCGCTAGGGTTGCCGAGCGTATCCGTAGCGCCGTGCCCGAACTCGCCGATCAGCCTGGCATGGGCAGACCCGGCCGCATACCCGGCACGCGTGAAAGAGTACTGGTCGATATTCCCTATATCATTGCCTATCGCGTTGAGGGAAACAGTATGGTGATACTCAGAGTTCTCCATACCTCCAGAAAGTGGCCTGAGACAATAATCTGACAAGAGGTTCCCATGTCATCAAGGATTAAGGCGGCCCTGCAGCACTATTTTGGCTTCACCGAGCTGCGCCCCGGCCAACAGGCGGTCATGCAACATCTGCTCGACGGCCACTCAGCGGCTGCCGTGTTCCCCACCGGTGGCGGAAAATCCCTCTGTTATCAGTTACCCGCCCTGTTGCTGCCCGGTGTGACCTTGGTCGTCTCGCCTCTGATTGCACTGATGAAGGATCAGATAGATGCACTCACCACGCGCGGCATCAGCGCCTGCCGACTCGACTCCTCGCTCAGTGCCGATGAGTACCGGGAGGTAATTCAGAAGCTCAACAACGGTGAACTACGGCTGCTCTACGTCGCCCCGGAGCGCTTCAATAACGAGCGATTCAGGGCCATGTTAAAGCCTGTCCGGATCGCCCTGTTTGCCGTGGACGAGGCACACTGCATCTCGGAATGGGGACACAACTTCCGTCCCGACTACCTCAAGCTGGCGGGGTTTGCACGCCAATTCGGTGCCGAACGCATACTGGCATTGACAGCCACCGCCACGCCCGCCGTGCTGGATGATATCTGTCGGCTGTTCGAGATCGAACCGGACCGTGCGGTGGGCACCGGCTTCTACCGCCCAAACTTGCGCATCGACACCAGCGTGGTCAAGCAGCCGGAACGTGACCGGATCTTGTTCGAGGCAATCGACCGCAATCCCCCCGGCCCGACCATCATCTATGTCACCCTGCAAAAGACCGCCGAGGAGGTTGCCCAACGGCTTGCCGATGCCGGGTTGCCCGCCCGGGCCTATCATGCTGGGCTCAAGGATGCTCTCCGTAACGAGATCCAGGAGTGGTTCATGGCGTCCACCGACGCCATCGTAGTCGCCACCATCGCCTTCGGCATGGGGGTGGACAAGGCGGATATCCGTGCGGTCTATCACTACAACCTGCCCAAGAGTCTGGAGAACTACTCCCAGGAGATCGGCCGCGCCGGGCGCGACGGCGCACCCTCCGTTTGCCAGATGCTGGCCTGCCCCGACGACCTGAACGTGCTGGAAAACTTCGTCTATGGCGACACCCCGGATAAAACTGCTTTGTCTAGCCTGATCAATGAGCTGTTCACTCAGGAGAAGAGCTTCGACGTCAGTCTCTATACCCTGTCGGCCCGGCACGACATCCGCCCTCTGGTGTTGCGAACGCTGCTGACCTACCTGGAGTTGGCGGGCTATCTGGAGGGCGGCACCCCCTTCTACGCCGACTACAAATTCAAGCCCCTGCAAAGCTCTGCGGAGATCCTCTCCCGCTTCCAGGGGGAGCGGCGTGATTTTCTTGCCGCCCTGTTTCGCCGCGCGGTCAAGGGCCGAATCTGGTTCAGTATCGATCCGGCCGAGGCCGCCGTAGCGCTGCAAACAACCCGCGACAGAATCGTTCAGGCACTCGAATGGCTGGGCGAGCAGCAGTTGCTGGAGGTGAAGGTCGCCGGCATACACCACCGTTTCCAGCTTCTGCGGCAACCGGACGCCATCGAAGCCCTGGTCGATGAGCTGCACCGACGCATCATGAAGCGGGAAGAAGCGGAGATCCATCGTCTGCAACAGGTACTTGATCTGGTCACCCTGGACGGCTGTCAGAGCAACGCCCTGGCATACCATTTCGGCGAACAGCGTGAAGCCCCCTGCGGCCATTGCAGCTGGTGCCGACGAGGAAAAAGTGAATTCCCACCACGCCAAGCGCAAACAATCAGTGATGCATTCTGGCAGGAGGTATGCGTCGTCAGGCAGGAACAGGCCGAGATACTGGCACAGCCGCGCCTGTTGAGCCGTTTTCTTTGCGGTATCACATCACCGCGCTTGAGCCGGAGCAAACTGACTCGCCACCCCCTGTTCGGCAGTCTGGTGAATGTGTCATTCAGGAAAGTGCTGGACCGGACCCAGAAGGGCATGGAGCCCTAAAAAAGTATTTGTTTATTGGGACACGAGTGGAGCACTGTAGGATGTGGTGAGGCACGAACCGAATCACTCGCAAAAGATGCGGTTCGTACCTCACCACATCCTACGAATCTAAAGGGTTTGGTGCAATTAAATTGGCCTCTGGCGTAGCTTAGGAGCGTAGGTGGAACGCAGTTTAACGGTTTTGTATTCAGAGAGTTTCATTCAAAAGCCTTTCAACCGAAGTACTCGCTGAATCTTTACCGACCACGCAACCGGCACACCGACCTCATCGGCATAATCTCGCCAGCGCGACACGACTTTCAACACCTCACCTAGAATGGCCTCCGCGCGCCCGCGCTTAATCGAAGCCGCCTTGGCGCAGGCCTTGAAATCATCCAGAGTGAAATCATCCCGCTTGCCGTTCATCGTCATCTGATGGCTGGCGGTCCATGCGCCTGAGGGGTTGAAGCTGTAGGTCATGTCAAAGGCGGGGGAAAGCGACCATTTGCCGGCCTTGTCCATCAGGAAGGCGATATTCTTCACATGGTCGTCCTGGTTGCGCGCGACGATATTGAACACCATGCGGCGGAACTGCTCCTCGATCACCCGCATGGGCAGACCCAGCTGCCGAATCACCAGCAGTGCCTGCTCATAGCTGTAGCCTCCCGCCAGGTTGAAATCATAATGGGCCAGTGCACAGAGCGATTGCATATGGAGTTTTTCGCCAGCGGCAAGGCGATCGAATCGCCGGGTCATAAAATGCCGTCGGTCGTTCTCCTCGAACAACCGGCATTCGCTGAGTTCAATCCCGCAATCCCGCGCCATGCGGTAGTAGGCATATTCGATAACGCCGTAGCCTTGCGGGTCTTCGAGTTCCTTGTCCCGGTTACCCTGGACCCCGTCGAATTTAAGTAGCCAGTATTCAAAACCTGAAGTTTTACGTTTTTTCTGAGCAGTCAGAAATTATTTAGCGCATTATGCGAGCGTTTTGTATTTGGCAGAATGGATCAATAATAACCAAGTAGCCA
>JBDLIF010000149.1:0-6631 GCA_039714955.1 Pseudomonadota bacterium
CTTTACCCCACTTGAATCCTGGGATGTCACTCTGACCCTGGGGGAGAGCCGGGATGAGACGGACGATCTGGTCTACGGTGAGATCAACACCCGCCGCAAACAGGCCTCCTGGCAGAACGACCTTATTCTCGCACGGAATCAGATCCTCACCGCCGGTATCGACCTGTTGCAGGACAGCGTAAGCGGTTCCTTGACCTATGCGGAGGATACGCGAGACAACCTGGCCATCTTTACCCAGTACCAGGGGGCGTTCGGGCAGCTCAATCTGACCGCCGGGCTGCGCCATGATGACAACGAGGCCTTTGGCAACCATACCACCGGTAACCTCTCCCTGGGCTATACCATCACCCCGCGAGTCAGAGGCATCCTCTCCTACGGCACTGCATTCAGGGCCCCCAGCTTCAACGACCTCTACTACCCCGGCTTCAGCAACCCGGAACTGCAACCCGAAGAGTCCACCAGCTATGAGCTGGGCTTCACCGGCGACCCGGGCTGGGGCAGCTGGGAGCTGCGCGCCTTTCGTACCGAGATAGACAACATGATCCAGTACAATCCCAATGCGGGAAAACCGGAGAATATCGCCGCGGCGCGCATCGATGGGCTGGAGACCCGCATCGGCACCCGTCTGTTGGACTGGGATCTCTCCACCAGCCTGACCCTGCTCGATCCGCGGGACCAGTCCACCGGCGAGGTCCTGCAGCGCCGGGCCAGAAAGACCCTGCGCATCGATGTCGACCGGAGCTTCGGCAAGACCGGTCTCGGGCTCTCTTTCATTGCCCAGGACAGCCGGGAGGATCTCGACTATTCCACCTGGCCCGCCACCCCGGTCACCCTCGGTGGCTATGGCTTGGCGGACCTGAGGGCCAGCCAGCAGCTGAGCAGTGACTGGGTGCTGCGCGGCCAGATCAAGAACCTGTTCGACAAGGAGTATGAGACGGTATACAGCTACAATACCCTGGGACGCGAGCTGTTTATCTCCCTCACCTATGCGCCGGGAACTTGATACTTAATCACTTCAGACTGCTGGTGTTACCACTCCTGCTGCTGAGCGGCGGGGTCGATGCGGAGGCGTTGGGACCCTCCCGGGTGGTCTCCATCAATCTCTGCACCGACCAGTTGCTGCTGATGCTGGCCGACCCCACCCAGGTCGCCTCCGTCAGCTATCTGGCCCGCGACCCGGAGAGTTCCTTCGTGGCGGGCCAGGCCCTCACCTATCCGGTCAATCACGGCCGGCTGGAGGAGTTGATCAGCCTGCGGCCCGATCTGGTGCTGGTCGGGGCCTACAGCGACCCCCGCTTGCTGAGGCAGTTGAAAAGGTTCGGCATGCGCGTGGAGCGGTTTCCACTGACCAGCTCCATCGATGGCGTCAAGACGGACATCAGGCGCATGGCGGAGCTGTTGGGCCGCCCACAGCAGGGTAGAGCGCTCATCGAAATGATGGAAGCCAAGATTGACCTGATTGAGATGGATGTTGAGCGTGACGTGCAACCTAAGGCGCTCTTCTACCAGCCCAGGGGCTATACCAGCGGTAAGCACACCCTGCAGGATGAGGCCCTGAGGATCGCAGGCTGGCGCAATGTCGCCGCAGAGCACGGCATCGACGGCTACGCCCACATCGATCTGGAGGCCCTGCTGCTGGCCCGGCCGGAGCAGCTCTTCACCTCGAGCCATACCTCCAGCGCCCAGTCCAGAGCCCAGCAGCAGCTCCACCATCCGGCCCTGGGGCGACTGCTGAAAAACCGTCCCATGCGGGAGATCCCATTCAAATACTGGATCTGTGCCGGCCCGATGATCGCCGACGCCATTGGTGACCTGCATGCGGCCCATGAACAATAGAGGGATTGGGCAGAGCCGTCTGTTGGGCCTGCTGGCGGCGGGCCTTTGCCTGCTTCTTCTGCTCTCAATTCTCGTGGGCAGCCAGGCCATTCCCCTGTATCAGGCCCTGTCCGAGAGCCTTTCTGACACCCGCGGCGTCTACGCGTTTATACTCACCGAGGTACGCCTGCCCCGCACCCTGATCGCTCTGTTTGCCGGGGCCACCCTGGGGCTTTGCGGCGCGGTGATGCAGTCCCTGCTGCGCAACCCGCTGGCCAGTCCCGGACTTATCGGCAGCGCCAGCGGCGCGGTCCTCGGTGCGGTGATCGCGCTCTATTTCGGGTTCGTCGGTCTGTGGCCCGGCGCCCTGCCCCTGAGTGGAATTATCGGTTCCCTCGGGGCCACCCTGTTGGCCTATCTGCTGGCGGGGCGCAACGGGGGCACCCTGACCCTGATCCTTGCGGGGGTGGCGATCAATGCCTTCGCCCTGGCGCTGGTCTCCCTGCTGCTCAATCTCGCCCCCAGCCCCTACGCGGTGCAGGAGATCGCCCTGTGGATGCTCGGCTCCCTGGCGAATACCAGCCTGGGCGACCTCTGGATCATGCTGCCCGGCACCCTGTTGGGCTGGCTGCTGCTGTTACGGTTGGGACAATCCCTGGATCTGCTGACCCTTGGGGAGGAGACCAGCCAAACCATGGGGGTCGACCTGCGGCGGCTGCGCTGGCGTGTATTTCTCGCGTTGGCGCTGGCTGTCGGTTCGGCGGTCTCGGTGACCGGCTCCATCGGCTTCATCGGCCTGGTGGTGCCCCATCTGCTGAGACCCCTGGTGGGCTACCGGCCCAGTCGCCTGCTGGCGGCCAGTGCCCTGGGAGGCGCCATATTGTTACTGGCCGCCGACATTGCCGTTCGACTGCTGTCCACTCAGACGGAGATCAAGGTCGGCGTGCTGACCTCGCTCATCGGCGCGCCCTTCTTTCTTTACCTGATCGTCCAAAGTCGGCGCTTACCCACATGAAGCTGTTACAGGGAATGGCCCTCTCACTCACGCTTGGCGGCCGGAAGATCCTCGACCGGGTCGATATCAGTCTGCAGTCGGGAGAGATGCTCGGTCTGATCGGCCCCAATGGCGCGGGCAAGAGCAGCCTGTTAAGACTGATCGCCGGACTGCGCGCAGCCAATGCAGGATCATTACAACTGGGTGACGGTCCATTCCCCACTATCCCCCCGGCACAGCGTGCCCGGCGCATTGCCTGGCTCGCTCAACAGGGGGAGGTCCACTGGCCCCTGAGCGTGGAGACACTGATTGAACTGGGTCGGGTACCTCATCTGGCGCCCTGGGAGCAACCTGCTGAAAAGGATCGGGAGGCCATCGAGCGGGTCATTGAGGAAACCGACCTGCAGGCCTTGCGGTATCGCCCTTTCAACAGCCTATCCGGCGGAGAGCAGGCCCGGGTGCTGCTGGCCCGTGCCCTGGCAACGGAGCCGGAGATTCTGCTGGCGGACGAGCCGGTGGCGGCACTCGATCTGGCCCATCAGCTGGACGTGATGTCGCTGCTCTCCCGCTATTGCAGTGAGGGACGAGGTGTCATCGTGGTGCTGCACGACCTCTCCCTGGCGGCCCACTTCTGTCACCGGCTGCAACTGCTGCACTATGGCAAGACGCTCGCTGTGGGTAGTGCCGAGTCCGTGCTCAGCCCCGAACATTTGCTGACTGCCTACCGGGTCAGGCCCATGAAAACAGCAACTGGAGACCCGTTCGCCATTGCCTGGCAACGGATTGGAGGATCAGATTCGACAAGGTGAACAGTGCGATCGAAAATGACAACACATCCATGTGCTGCGAGAGAACTTCAATTTATAAGCGACTAAATGTTTTTCACGGCAACATTCGAGAAAGAACTTTCGTTACCATCTATGTCATAAGCAGTGACAGCGAAATAGTAAGTACCGGTTGTGAGCGCGGGGACGTTATAACTGGTATCGAGGCCGCCATTCAGGTCAACTATCATATTCAGGTTATCCTGGGTCTGACCCATATAGATGCGATAGCCACCTATTTCGCTAATGGTGAGAAATGAGCCGTCTGTACGGGTGGTCGGGCTCACCCAGGTCAGATTGGCGGAAACGTCAGCGACAGGCAGCTCTACCACGGAGATGCTTATAGTGCTCAATGCGGTCGTGATCATCCCGTCGGAAACTGAAATCTCGATGTCTGTATAAACACCCCCTGTAGTGGGTGTGCCGGAAAGTTCTCCCGTAGTTGGATCAAAACTGGCCCAGCTTGGCAGATTCAGAATATCAAAGGTCAGAAGATCACCATCGGGATCGATTGCGCTGGGAATGAATGAATATATTTCGTTCACCGCTACACTCAAAAGGGGAGTGCCACTGATACTGGGTGCACGGTTGGTGTTGAAGACATCGATGGAAAAGGCGCTGAGTGAGACTGTGACGGTTCCATCGGACACGCTGATCACAATGCTACCATAGCTCCCGGCGTCGTCGAAGCCGGGCGTACCCGACAAAGCGCCACTGCTGGCATCGAAACTGGCCCATGTGGGCGCGTTGAGAATAGAGAAAACCAGACTGTCCCCATCGGCATCGGACGCAGTGGGAAGAAAAGAGTAGCTCTCACCCTCGACAAGGCTGGTGATGGGGGTACCGGAGATAGTGGGGAGGGAATTCGGACTCAAACTGGCAGCGTATTCATCGATCGCCAAGGTGGCTGCTTCAAGGGTGATGCAATCGCCAACACTTTTGATCACGTTCTTCGCGTCGGTCAACGAAACCGTGGGGTCGATCGACTGCAGTGAAGGTAATGACTCTTTCGCGAACAGGGTGATTTGAAGGTTACTGAAGCAGGTGGGGTCTTTTGTGGGAGCTACTGCGTGACTGGATGTAGCAGTAATACCTAGAGAAACGATCAGGATGAGTTGAGGTAAAAGCCTCGACGATGCGTACATGATGTCTAACCTCCGTCAGGTGATTAGCAATCAAGGTAAGCCATCTCCTTTTTTTTAATTGGGCCAACAATCACACTCGTGGCAGATGGAATTCACAATCTAAATGGATATGGATGGATTGAGTGATAGATCACAGCCATTTATGATTGTTATTCTTGTTTTTATACTCAAAACGGGTCAAAGCCCTTTATATGTTAAGAACGGGAATCTTTTTATGGATGGGGAAGATTAAAAAATCAAGGAACGCTGCAGTGCGAGTTGTTATCCCGCCCTGATCTCCGCTACCCTGTCTCGCATCGCCGCGTAGTAGACCACCGGGATCACCACCAGGGTCAGCACCGTAGAGACGAACAGACCGAAGATCAGGGAGACCGCCAGACCACTGAAGATCGGATCATCCAGGATGAAGAAGCCGCCGGCCATGGCCGCAACCGCGGTCAGGGCGATGGGCTTGGCGCGCACCGCGGCGGCGCTGATCACCGCCTGCTCCAGTTCCATTCCTTCGCGCACCTGCTGATTGATGAAATCCACCAGCAGGATGGAGTTGCGCACGATGATGCCCGCCAGGGCGATCATGCCGATCATCGAGGTGGCGGTGAACTGGGCGCCCGCCAGGGCATGCCCCGGCAGGATGCCGATGATGGTCAGCGGGATCGGCGCCATGATCACCAGGGGCACCAGGTAGCTGCGGAACTGGGCCACCACCAGCAGATAGATCATCAGCAGACCCACCGAGTAGGCTATACCCATATCGCGGAAGGTCTCGTAGGTGATCTGCCATTCGCCATCCCACTTCAGACTGTACTCGTAGGGATTCTCCGGCTGGTTGAGGAACCACTGCTCGATGCCGTTATCGCCGCCCAGCTGCTCAGAGATCTCGAACAGTCCATACAGGGGGCTGTCGGTCTCACCGGCCATGTCACCGGTCACATAGACCACCGGCAGCAGGTCCTTGTGCTGAATCGAGTATTCCCGCACCCGGGGAATGATCTCCACGATCTCAGACAGAGGCACCAGCTCACCGCTCTCCGCACGCAGCCGCAGGGAGAGTACCTGGGCCAGATCGGCCTTGTCCGCATCCGCATATTCGATGCGGATCGGTACGGCATACTTGAGGTTCTCGCCGTGCAGGAAGCTCACATCCTCCCCCTTGAGCACCGTGGCCAGGGCCTCGGCCACACTGCTTTGCGGCACACCCAGGCGCGCCGCCTTGGCCCGGTCCACCCAGACCACGAACTTGGCGGAAGGGTGCTCCACGCTGTCGTCGATGTCGACGATATCCGGCGTGTTTTCGAACACCTGGCGGATCTCCCAGGCCGCTTCGGTCTGGCCCCGGTAGTCGAGGCCATAGACCTCCGCCACCAGCGGGGACATCACCGGCGGGCCGGGTGGCACCTCCACGATCTTAGCGTTGCCGTTGTACTCCAGAGCGATCTTCTGCAGCGGCTCACGCACTGCCAGGGCTATCTCATGACTCTTACGTTCCCGATGATGCTTGTCCACCAGATTTACCTGGATATCGCCGACATTTGCACCCTCGCGCAGGTAGTACTGGCGTACCAGACCGTTAAATCCAATAGGTGCGGCGGTACCGGAATAGACCTGGTAGTCGCTAACCTCGGGTACCGTCGCCAAATAGTCGCCCATCTCGTCCAGCACCCGGGTGGTCTGCTCCAGACTGCTGCCCTCCGGCATGTCGAGCACCACCTGGAACTCCGATTTGTTGTCGAAGGGCAGCATCTTCAGCACCACGCTCTTGTTGACGACCAACAGGATCGAAAGCGTGATCAGCAGCAGGATGCCGCCGAGCAGCAGCCAGCGCATCAGATTGCCGCGACGGCCCGCCAGAAACG
>JBDLIF010000150.1:0-6601 GCA_039714955.1 Pseudomonadota bacterium
AAGGAGTTTAAAAAGGCATCATTACATGGAAAGGTGCCAGGCTCACTGATCTGTGTCCCGGTCAAGATGGGGGGAGAGGTTTTGGCAATCCTGAACGCCTCCCACTCCCGAAAGGATTTTTTTGAGCCCTGGCAACAGCATGGGTTGAGCCTGTTCGGCAGCTACCTTGGACAGATCCTGCATAATCACCGTTTGATTCACAACCTGGAGCAGAAGGTGGAGGAACGCACCCGGGAACTGCGTGTGGCATTAGAGGAGTCTGAACACCTCAAGCGACGTTATCAACAACTTTCCACTGAGGATGAACTCACGGGATTGCGTAATCGACGCTATTTTTTCACCGAGGCCGAGGCCATGGTTTCCCGCGCCATGCGCTATGGACAATCCTGTAGTTTGATGCTGTTGGACGTGGACTTCTTCAAACAGATCAATGATAAATGGGGACATGTAGTGGGAGATCGGGTGCTCTGTCTCATAGCGGGGGTGCTGAAAGAAGAGGCTCGAGGGGGCGATCTGGTTGCCCGGGTTGGTGGTGAGGAGTTCGTTATCATTCTGCCGGATGCCGGTAGAGAGGGCGCCGATCTCATGGCCAGGCGTATCCAGGAGCGTCTTGGGTGGCTGGAACTGGGTGGCGATCTGGGCACGCTTGGTGTGACGGTCAGTATCGGTATCAGTTACCTACAGCGCGAAAGAAGTTATGATGACAGTCCAGTGGTGGCCCTTGACCAGCTCTACAGTGGAGCTGACAAGGCCATGTATGAATGTAAAACCAATGGCAGGAACTGCCGACGGTTTTTTACTACTCCTGAGCCGGCGACATAGGCGCTCATGTGGCGCATCCTTGAGCCACGAAGACATCTCTAACGCACCAGTTACTGGGAATGCTGCTCCTTCGGTTGAGCTATGGGCGTCTCGATGGGAGGCGAGCCTGCTGCTGGTTTTGGACTGTCCAGCGGTACTCTCACTGTTCCGGAGGGGTTAGTGAACTGGTCATTGAGGTTTTGGACGTAGGTATCGGTATCCTGGATCACCTGGGTCAGCTGTCTGCGGACTTTTCTGCCCCAACCGGCCGGTGACCGCAGGAAGATACTGCGCCAGGATTTCGTGCTGCGTAGAAAGGCACCCAGCGGGTTACTTTTCAGGCCTGCCTTGGCCGCTGCCTTTTTGAGGGAGCCCAGCAGGGTCCTGGCGGCGAGAGACCGGACAGTAAAGTGGATCAGCAGCAGTACCACTGCAAGCGCACCAAGGGTCAACCAGGGAGTGGCCGGGTTGCTGCCCTCCTGCAGCCAGGGTGGGGTGAAGCTGAACCCGGTCCAGTAGTTGGCCTTGATCGTCAGACCCAGCAGCAAGAGCATCAGGCCACCCATCAGGATGCCGTCCCCCCAGAGGACGCGTTTGCGCCAGTGTGCCAGGGTACGGGTTACCAGGGGAATGCTGCGCTCTTCGATGTCACGGGCGGTCTTTTCCAGGGCGCCGACGATTCGGTAGGCGCGTTCGATCTCAACCTCCTCCATGCGGCTATGGATTTCATTGAGGTCCGCATCCCGCTTCATCTCATAGCGGTTTCTGAGGGCCTCATCCTCAATCGGGACAGCGGCATCCGGGTTGTAGATGGCGAAAAAACGCCCTGCCGTGAGGCCACGTTCGCCAAGGGCGCGCTGCCAGGCGGCGATGACATCCTCCGGATTGTTCTCTCTGGCAGTGGTGTCGATCTGATTGAGGATGTAGAGGAATTTACCGGTATCCGCCCGGTGTATGGTGCGATCGATCAAGTGGTTAAGGGTGTCCTTCATGGCACCCGGTTCCGGATGACGGGCATCGAACAGGACCAGGACAAGGTCGGACAGGTCGATGATGTGATCGGTGATTCTGAGCGTTGAGGTGCGCTGGGCATCGGCATCGAAACCGGGGGAGTCGATGAGGATTTTGCCTCGCAAGCGTTCGCTGGGGCAGGTCTTCAATTGCAGATAGGCGTCGATTCGATCACCTTCCCCCTTGGCGACCTTCTCGATCTCATCGGACATCTGATAGAAAGGGAAACGGGGGTCCGAATCCAAGGCAACCCCGGGCAGGGCATGGGCGGTGGCCTCCTTGCTGTAGCAGAGCACGGTGAACTTGTCGTCCACCGCCTGATTGCCGGAACGTTGCAGGTTGTGTTGGATGTAGTGGTTGATGAATGTCGACTTGCCGGAAGAGAAGGTGCCGAGGATGGAGATCAGTGGCCACCAGGGGATCTGGGTGGCAAAAGAGTTGTCACCATCCAACAGGCCGAGTTTAAATGCGACGTCATCCAATACCCGGAAACTCTGTACGGTCTTCAACAGAATAGGGTTTTCCTGCTCCAGATGGGATTCGAGATGTTGTAAACGGGCTTCAATGATCTGTCCGGCTGGGTGCATGACTCATAAAACTCCTGCATCGGTGGCATATCTTTATATTTATCAGGACGACCTGTCCCGGGCTCAGTTTACATAGTAGCGCGTCCATTTCAGAGATGGGAATAGCTAATTTTACTGACTGGAACCTGGGAGGTGAAAGTTAACCAGATTGGGATATCGCAGGCCATTGAAATACATTAAGTAAAGAATTTGGTAAAATACTTAATAACCTGTTCTGTAAAGGCTTCTAGATGTCATATCAAGTTGCATTGGCATGCAGCATCGGGGATACTGCCCGGTCTAAATAGGGCTGGAATTCACCAGGCCCATCACAGCTTAAAAATTGTAAAAATTTCGGGAGTACACAATGGCAGAACTGTTTTCAGATGAATGGATGAAGGGTTTCATGGATCATTGGAATGCTGAACCGGAACTGTCGGATGCCCTCGCTCAGATTGGATTCAACAGCGTTATCGGCTATGGATTTGATGGGGAAGGGCAACCCAGTGGCGTCCTGACAGTTGAAAATGGCAAGGCAACGGCAGCAGGCGCCTATGACGGACAGGAGTTGAACTGGGATATCCGTGCTTCCGAAGATCAATGGCGCAAGTGGATGGCGAAGCCGCCAGGAGTGATGGGATTGGGTATGGCTTTCACCTCCCGCAAGATGAAGTTCGTGGTGGGTGACTACTCCTCCATGATCAAGGACCCGCGTATGGCTGGACCTTTTATCAAAAGCTTTTCTGTTATGGGGCGTGTCTGATTTCAATCTGATATACCGGTCAAGGAAGCCGATTTGAAAAATCGGACAATGTCCTTTTTCCCTGAATGTAAGCAATGTAGGTCGTATGGTAAATATGGGTGACAGATTAAAAGCGATGATTCTGGCGGCAGGCTTGGTAGGGGGAGCAATCCAACCAACCGGCGTTGTGGCAGTAGTACCCGCCGGTGGTGCTGGAGACTATTTCGTGGTTCAGCAGTCTCAGGGTGTGCCACATGTCTCTTTGGGTGGAACGGTTGTTCCATACAAGGAGGTGACCCTTTCCGCCCAACTGCCCGGGCGGGTCAAATTTCTTGCCGGTATTGAGGGTGATACCTTCAATGAAGATGATATGCTGGTTGAGCTGGATGACAGTGAACTGAAGGCCAAAAGGCAGGCCGCAATGGCCCAGCTGGCCAATGCAGATGCCCGCTTGCGTAATGCCGGCGTGCAGTTCAATCGTGAGCTCTGGTCACCGAAATCGAGGGCTTCACCCGGTGGCATGGGTGTTCCCAATCTGTTTGACCAGATGTTCACCCGCCCCATGGAAGACTTCATGGGAGAACGGGATGAGGGTGCCGAGCGCAGTGCCGATATCTACTCTTCCCGCAGCAGTATCCACCAGGCGCAAAATACCTTTTACCAGGTACAGGCTGAGATCCGAGCCATCGATGCCAAGCTGCGTGATGCACGAAGTGTGGCGCCATTCGATGGTGTCATCATGAAGAAATTCATCGAAGTAGGTGACACCGTGCAGCCGGGTCAACCCCTGCTGAAATATGCGGATGTGGAATATCTGCAGATCGTAGTGGATGTGCCTGGCCGTCTGCGGCCTGGTTTGAATGAAGGCATGATGCTGCGGGCAGAGCTGGATGTGGGAGATCAGGAGGTGCCGGTGCGAGTCGCCCAGATCTTTCCGATGGCCGATGCCCAGCGGCATACGGTAACCATCAAGTTCGACCTTCCGCAGGGTGTCTCGGCTCCTGGTATGTATGCCAAGGTGCTGGTACCTGATTTTAATGCACCCGCCCGCTCCAATCCCATCATTCCCAGCAGCGCCATCCGTTACAACGGCAGTCTGCCTGGGGTCTATGTGGTGGGTGAAGACGGTAAGCCACTATTACGCCTGATTCGCGTGGGTGAACAACTGCCCGGTGGGTATACCACGGTGCTGTCAGGCCTGCAGGCGGGTGAACGGGTCGTACGCAATCCGGGGGTCGGCGTCAGCGCCGGGTGGACTTCGCCGGCGCGCTAAAGGTAGCAGCGATTACCTATATGCCCACCACGCATAGCGTGATGGGTATTAAAGTTTAGTTAGCTTACATGGGAGGCCCTTGGCCTCCCATAATCCGTACGCCAACGTCTAACTATATCAAACATCAGACATTCAAAGCTTCGCGAGCGCATATGAGCCAGAACGACGAGAAACTCGATCAGCTTAATTCCATGGATCCCACCACTGAGGCCCATCTGGGGATAGCGGGCAGAACCGCCAGGTTCTTCATCGAGTCCCCGCTCGCACCCCTGTTCTTTCTGGCCATGATGCTGATGGGGCTGATGGGGCTGGTGATTACTCCCCGTCAGGAAGATCCTCAGATATCCGTCCCGATGGTCGATATCTTCGTGCAGTATCCGGGTACGGCAGCAGCGCAGGTCTCCAGTCTGGCAATCGAGCCACTGGAGCGGATCATGTCTGAGATCCCCGGTGTCAAACATGTCTATTCGGCGACCCAACGGGGTGGTGGCGTGGTCACTATTCAGTTTGAGGTCGGCGAGAACATGGGGCCCTCACTGGTCAAGGTCAATGACAAGATCGATTCCAATATGGATCTGATCCCGCCAGGTGTCATGCCGCCTCTGGTGAAGGCGAAGGGAATCGATGACGTGCCGGTGGTGAATCTTACCCTCTGGTCCAAGGACCTGGACGGTAATGGCGCACCGGATGTGGATGATGGGCAATTGAGGATGCTGGCACACGATGTGCTGCAGGCGATCAAGGAGCTGCCTAATACCGGAAATGGCTTCGTGGTAGGTGGGCGCAAGGAACAGGTGACCGTCGAGGTCTTTCCCGAGAGGCTGGCTGGATTTGGCATCAGTCTCGACCAGGTGGCCAATACCATCCGCACCGCGAACAGTGAGCAGCAGGCCGGTGGGGTTGAGGCTGGCAGTACCCATTTTACGGTAGTCACCGGCTCGTTCCTCAAGTCAGTAGAAGATATCAACCGCCTGGTTGTGGGCACCCATAACGATGTCCCTGTCTATGTGCATGATGTGGCCAAGGTCAAGCAGGGGCCCGAGGACGCCAAGCAACTGGTGGGTTACTACACGGGCGCGGCCACTGACCTGGATATCAAGGCGGATGGCGTGCCAGCCGTCACCATTGCGGTGGCAAAGAAGGAGGGTTCCAACGGGGTAACCGTTGCCAACTCAATACTTGAGCGGGTGAATCATCTCAAAGGCGCCCTGATCCCGGATAATGTGGAGGTCAGCATAACCCGTGATTACGGCGAATCGGCCGACGATAAAGTCAGTGAGCTGATCTTTAAGCTTTTTATGGCCACCAGTTTTGTTTTTTTTCTGGTGCTTGCGGCTTTTCGCGCCTTCCGTCCCGCCATTGTGGTGGTACTGGTCATCCCGGTTGTTCTCCTGATGACTATCTTCAGTGCCTGGCTGATGGGTTACACCATCGACCGGGTAAGTCTGTTTGCGCTGATATTTTCCATCGGTATTCTGGTGGATGATGCCATCGTGGTGGTTGAGAATATCTACCGGCGCTGGTTGGAGGAGGGTAAGACCGATGTGGTGACTGCGGTGGATGCGGTACGTGAGGTGGGTAACCCCACGATCCTTGCGACCTTTACCGTTATCGCAGCATTGCTGCCGATGGGTTTTGTCACTGGCATGATGGGACCCTACATGGAGCCCATTCCCGCACTCGGCTCCGTTGCCATGCTGATTTCGGTTTTTGCCGCCTTTGTCTTTACCCCCTATCTGACCATGTCCCACTGGCTAAGGCCTTCGATGCACTATCTGCAGGTGGCCGGAGAGCGGGAGCATAAGGAATCAGAGAAGTTGGAGGGACTGTTTCGCCGTACCCTGACACCCTTGATCGAATCGCCTAGCAAGGCACGGCTGTTCAAATTGGTGATGTGGGGAACTTTCCTCTTTACCTGTTCCTTCTTCTATTTCAACTGGGTAGCGGTGAAGATGCTGCCTCTCGATAATAAACCCGAATTTGCGGTCGTTGTCGATATGCCAGAAGGTACGGCCCTGCCGGTCACCGCGAATATGGCACATCTGATGGCGGAAAAGATTCGTACCATGCCGGAGGTGACCGCGGTTCAGGTCTATGCGGGAACGGCCCGCCCCTTTGATTTCAATGGCATGGTGCGTCACTACTATTTACGAAAGGACCCCTGGCAGGCTGAGGTACAGGTTCAGCTGTTGCATAAATCCAAGCGCG